>CACXCB010000100.1 GCA_902766005.1 uncultured Erysipelotrichaceae bacterium
CAATTTTACGAGTAAAAGGTTGCGCTTCAATTTAGGCTTGACGGGTTCTAATTGACGGTATGATAGAAAAATGATAGAATTATCTTAAAGAAGGTGATAGCATGATAGAAAGCAGCAATATGGAATTCAAACGTGAATATACGGAAAGTATTCACAAGGCGGTGGTGGCTTTTGCTAATACGGACGGCGGCTGTATTTATATCGGGATTGAGGATGATGGCACAGTAGTAGGCGTGGCAGATGTAGATGATGTGCAAAAGCGTGTTATCAGCTTATGCCGTGATGGAATACAACCGGATGTGATGATGTTTCTATCATGTGATAGAACAGTGATAGAAAATAAAGATGTTATTCGTCTGCAAGTTCAGCGGGGGACGGATTGTCCTTACTATCTGAAGGGCAAAGGTATTCGTCCCGAAGGGGTGTATGTACGGCGTGGCCCAGTCAGTTTACCGGCATCGGAGGCACAGATTCGGAAGATGATTCGCGAAGCCGGAGATTTTCATTACGAGCAGGAACGTTCCTTGGAGCAGGAGCTGACTTTTAGGGAGACAGAGCGCTTTTTGCAGAAAGCAGATGTGCCTTTTGGTGAAGCAGAGCGCCGTACCTTGCACATTGTCAGCAAGGATGGCTTGTATACGAATTTGGGGCTGCTCTTGTCTGACCAGTGCCAGCATACGGTTAAGGTGGCGCTCTTTTCCGGGAAAAAGCAAGTGGTTTTCCGTGACCGGCGTGAGTTTTCTGGTTCGCTGTTGTTACAGGTCAATCAGGTGATTGAATATCTGGACTTTCATAATGCCTTGCATTCAGAGATTCGAGGCATGAAGCGGTTGGACAGTCGGGATTATCCGGTGGAGTCTTTGCGGGAAGCGATATTCAATGCTTTTGTGCATCGTGATTATGGTTTTAGCGGCAGTATTTTGGTGAGCGTTTACGAGGATAGGATTGAAATCCTGTCCTTGGGGGGGCTCGCGGAGGGGGTAACTTACAACGATATGATGCTGGGGGTGTCCATTCCACGTAATCCCAAACTGGCGGAAATTTTTTATCGCCTGCACTATATTGAGGCATTTGGTACAGGTGTGCAGCGTATTCTGACCGATTATGCGAATAGTGAGGAAAAACCGCAATTTTTGGTATCGGATAATGCCGTTAAGGTGATTCTGCCGAATCTTCATGCTGAATGGAATCATCCGGTGAGTTCTGTGGATGTTGTACAAGATGAACGGCAGGAGTATACATCTGAAATAGCAGCTGATGAAGGTGTTTATCAGTTGATAGCCGCAGGTCTGGACAGTCGCAAGAAGCTGCAGTCAGAATTAGGGTTTTCTCTAACGAAAACGGTGAATATTTTGCGGAAACTGTTGGATGAAGGCAGAATTCAGCGGGTGGGCAATGGCAAGAATACACGTTATCAGTGCAAATGATATTAGAATTATATTAGCAATAGAAAGAAAGTTCGGCTAGGAATTACATTTTTATCCGAACTTTTTTATATAAATGAAAATGTTAGATAATTATAATAGAATTGACGATTTTTATGAGATTTGTTAAAATAGATTTGTCCGATTTGGATAATTTAGGATGGCAATTGTTTGCGGAAAAACGTTGCTATCTCATTAGTGGTGGTATGAGAGAAGGGGATTTGATTATGAAAAAATTGACTGGTGCAATATTGGCGGCTTTTGTGTTTGCTGTAGGCTCGCAAGGACTGGTTAGTGCAGCTGCGCCGATGGATCTTGATTTGAATGGTCCTGCGTTAGTCATGTTGGATGATGCTGCTGACGAAGAAGAAGAAGCTTCCGCAGAGCCGGCACAGGCTGAGGAAGAAAATAATGAAGAAGAGCCTGCGGCAGAACAAGAACAGCCTGCAAATGATGCAAACGATGACGATGAGGCATAAAGCGCGGTTAGCAGGATAAATTGATATTCGTGAGAAACGTTGCAAGCATCCGCCCGTATTTCGGGTGGGTGCTTTGTTTTTCACCTGAAATATGATAAGATAAATGAGTATTGATAAAAACTGGCAGGAAATCTGCCATACAGATAGGGGATAATCATTTTGCTTACACCAATGGACATACACAACAAGGATTTCAAACGCAGCTTTCG
>CACXCB010000101.1 GCA_902766005.1 uncultured Erysipelotrichaceae bacterium
CCTGAATTTATATAATACGTGTCCGCTCGCTCCGCTCCGCGTCCGTTTCGCTCCGCAAAACTGTCCGCCCGCTTACGCAATCTGCATTCAAGCAGTGAAACTGCTAGAATATATATAAAATGTATGTCTAGAATCGGTCAAAAATGCCGATATTTGACGGTATCCGGTCATCAGAAAGGTATCTATATATGAACATTTTGTTATTTGGCGTAACATGCGTCGGAAAAACAACTACAGGAAAAATTCTTGCTGAAAAACTCGGTTATGATTTTTATGATCTTGATGATGAAGTTGAGAAATACTGTAATATGACAATTGACAAATTTGTCAGGACAGGATGGCTATATGAAAGGGACAAGACCCGTGGAATAGTCATAGGAAATGTCCTGAATGAACCGGGGAATAAAGTTTTTGCCATTGCACCTATATATTATTCAAGAAATTTCAACAAGTATCTGACCAGGGAAGATGTGATTGCCATTGAACTGCAGGATGATGGCGAGAATATCTATGATCGTTTAACCTTCTATGATGAAAACGGAAATCTCCAGGAAGACTTAGATGAATACAAGGACAAACACATGGCTTATTATATGAAAGAAATAAAAGGAGATATTTCAGGATATAGAAAATCCTTCAGTAAAATCCAAAATAAGCACTTCATCAATAATGATCCACCTGAAAAAGTCGCTGATGACCTGATTCGTAAATACAAACTGCATCATATAAGAATCATTCCGATAATGGAATAAATACAATCTCACAGGCATATTTTATGTACTGTGATTTTTTATAATGATATTCGTAAAAGGAAAATAAAAATATGACTGTCAGATTAACAAACTTTACCAATGAGGATCGCAAGATCGTAACGCAATTACAAAACTTCAGTGTTTTGGAACACTACAAGGATCAATCTGTTGCTCCCGGCAATGCCATGAATGAATTCTTTATGGCGAAGATGGGTGTCAGAAGAAGACAGCTTGTTGTAACACTGGATGGCACAAATACATTGGTGACACAAGCAGGTGCCATGCAATGGCTCTTTGGAGATGTCAATGCCACTACAGGTGTCAAAGGTGTAGGTGATTTTTTCGGTAAGATGGTCAAAGGTGCTGTCACAAAAGAATCCGCAATCAAACCGGAATATGTCGGAAAAGGGACAATCGTTTTGGAACCGACATACAAATACATCATTCTGCAGGATATTGCCGAATGGGGCAGATATGGCATGTCTATTGAAGATGGCATGTTCTTGGCTTGTGATGGCAAGGTAGAACATACAATTGCGGCAAGAACCAATTTCTCTTCTGCCGTAGCAGGCAATGAAGGCTTGTTCAACCTTTCCTTAAGAGGAAACGGTGTAGCTGCCCTTGAAAGCAATGTTCCCGCATCTGAATTAATCACGGTGGATCTGGATAATGATGTATTAAAGCTCGATGGAAGCTTTGCTGTCTGCTGGTCTACATCCTTGCAGTTTACGGTTGAAAGATCTTCTAAGTCATTAATCGGTTCAGCTGTTAACGGAGAAGGTCTTGTCAATGTTTACAGAGGAACAGGCAGAGTACTGATTTCACCGACAACACCTTCAACTTCCAGCTTATTCAGAACCACACACGATTAAATATCTGTTTACCGTTCCCTAAGGAACGGTCTTATAATGTCTGCACAAACGGAGGAAAAAAACTATGGGTATTATGGACAAGATTAACGATTTCTCAGAGAATGCCAGAAGGGAGAGTTCTTACTCAGTGGCTTCAGGACAGGATTACCACTATGTGGTATTTCAGGTAACACTCAAAGAGAAATTCATCGGAACCGGATCAGGTAATCTGACAGAGCTGGAGAATGTCATTAACAGACAGGCACAGAAAGGATACAGGTTACATACCATTACAACCGCCAATGGCGGCAGCAAGGGTTTAGCCGGTGGTGACCGTATCCAGGCAACTATGGTATTTGAAAAAATACTTTGAGGCATTTCAGGGAAATATACAGACGAAAGGAGTGCATATGGATTACAACCAGGATGATATCGTAAAGAATATGAGTCAGTCTGAAAAACAGAAAGAACTGCTGAAGATGGGATATATTTACTACATTCAGGCGGGGATCTCTCTTTTGTTTTTTATCATATGTTATGCATTAGGAAAGAAATTCAGAAGCTGTATATTTCTCATTTTTGCGATTGTATTTGTGATCTTCGGACTGGAGTATCTGTTCTCATCGGATGATAAGAAGGAAGAATTTCTGATCTCCAAACTGGTAAATGAAAAGATATCCGCATATAAGAAAGCAGGAAAAGTACTCCGTGAGGATGATATTGCTTCCATACGCTTTGCCTGTGATCCGATCTATAAGAAAAAAGTCATAGAAGAAATTCATCGTGAAGTCGATGAAGAACATGACTTAAAAGTACAGAATGCAGAAAAAGAAGTATCCGACCTGATTGCAAGAAGAAAAGAAACCTTATCTTTTATCAAGGATCAAAGATGGGAAGTCTATGACAGAAACCTGTCCTATAACTATGAGGAAGGCAAGGTATTGCTGTTTGGTCAGATCATGTTTTTCAATGATATTACCGGTGTGGAATTCAAAGAAGACCTGGAAAAGAGATTATTCAGTACGGTCTGCAAGCATATGGGGGTTGTAGTAGATCTGAATGGTTTTAAAAGGGAAATTATCTATATGAATGAAGAAACAGATAAATCCAATAAGGAATACAGTAACGCATATCACAAAGCAAATGACATGCTGAATATGCTGACGCTTTTAGCCAGAACGCCTGTTCCAAGTGAGTATCTGCCGCCTGAAGAAGATCCTCAGATCAAAGAACTGGATGAACAGATTAAACAGGCCAGAGTCAATCTTGATGTCATAAAGAGTACGGTTCCTGTATATGAAATACCGCAAAAATATTTGAATCAGATCTGAAAAGAGGCATACAGATGAATACATTTTCAATGGAAGAATTTAAAAAATATACGGAAATTGCTTTTGCGGTATTTCTGGTTTCAACCGTATTCAGCTTCTTTTCCCCGAAAAAGCCGGAACAGCCTGCAAAACAGGAAGAAACAACCGTAACCGATAAAAAACAAAATGGACCTGTCATTATCCAAACAAAAGCACCTGAACAAGAAACTGTTACAGAAGTTCCGTATAAAGCGCACACCTATACTACCTATACATGTGAAGACGGGTATTTCTGCTATGAGGTGCCGGAACGATGGGATCATGTTTCTGAAGATGATACGGAATACTACTATGTGAAAGAGAAAGGATCTTTCTTATCGGTTGATTTCTTTTTGGCAGATGAGGAAACGGATCTGAGTGAAGAATCGGTGAATCAATATTTTGATAGTCTCGAAAAGATTATGGAGAAAGAAGGCGATTCCTACTATGTCTTTGATACAAAGAAACCGATCCGGATAGGAAATTATCCCGGAAAAGTCATGACCGGAAAATTCATCAATCAATCATACGAATATAACGGCATGGTATTGGAATTCATGAATGAATACGGATATGCTTTTATCCAGTTTATAGACCTTGATGAAAAGACGGATTTCTCTGAAGTGACAGATCATATCTTTTCCAGCATAACCTTCTATTCACCGGAAGTAACCCAAGAGGAAGCAGAGAAAGAAATTGAATCCCTGCAGGAAGAAACAGTAGAAGTACCGGAGCAAACCGTAACGGAATATACGAAGGTTGATATTGCTAAGATGATCGAGGATCTGAAAAAGGATTCCGATCAAGCCGAAGACAAATATCTCGGACAGTATCTGGAAATCACCGGGGAATTGCGATCAATTGATGCCAGCGGAGATTATATCTCCATCAAAAAACCTAACAGCATCTTTGAATATTATGATGTACAGTGCTTCATTGAAAGTGAAACACAGAGAAAACAGGTCATGAATATGGAAAAAGGTGATACCGTCACCGTAAAAGGCAAATGTACATGGGTAGGCTCGATTCTGGGTTACATGCTGCATATTGATGAAATTGCAGGCTATGATTCTGTTGATAAAGCACAGACAGTCTACAATAAGAATGAATATCTGGAATGTACTGCTGATGATCTGGTGGATGATCTGGATCAGAATGCTTTACGGGCAAAAGAAAAATATGAAGGACAAAACCTGAAGATCACAGGGAAAATCTCCACGTTTGATTCGGATGGAGAATACTTCTGTATTGAACCGGAAGATAATCTATTCAATCTGACATTCATATTCTGTTACATCAAAGATGAAGAAACCAAAAAAGCATTACAATCATATGATGAAGATGACATGATTACCTTTACCGGCAGATGTACCATGGTAGGCGAAGTCCTCGGATACAGTATCGATATTGAAAAGATTGAATAGTTTTTCAGAACAACACAAGAATGAAACCAGCTGTAACAGTTGGTTTCTCTCTTTTGGAGTAATCAGAAGTATAATAGATACGATTATGAAACAGTATGAAAGAAAAACAGAAAACAGAATTTTCATCCTGTTGTTCCTGTTATTGGCAATCGTTTCTTCCAGTCTGATTTATTTCAGGCTCAAAGAAGAACCAATCCAGCGGAATATGGATGTCACAGAAGAAGTATCCTTTTCCATGTCCATGGTTCCGGATTATAACGGTGTTCCCTATGCAGAGATCCATGAGAATATTCCTTTTATTTCCTGTAAGGATACAAAAGAGTATATCCATTTTTCGGAATTAGATGAATGCGGAAGATGCGGTATTGCCGAAGCGGTTATCGGTGAAGAGATGCTTGCGAGTGAAGAAAGAGGATCCATCGGACAAATCAAGCCGAGCGGATGGCAGACTGTACGCTATGATGATCTGATTGCGGATAAATACCTGTATAACAGATGTCATCTGATTGCCTATGAGTTGTGCAGTATCAATGATGATGCCAGAAATCTTGTTACCGGAACAAGATCGATGAATATCTACGGCATGCTTCCGTTTGAAAACATGACGGTACAGTATATTCATGATACGGGAAACCATGTATACTACAGAGCAACACCTGTCTTTTCACAAGAGGATCTTGTATGCAAGGGCATCCTTTTGGAAGCATATTCCATCGAAGATGCAGGAAAGGGATTATCCTTCTGTGTCTTTTGTTATAACGTGCAGCCGGGTATTGAAATAGATTATCAAACAGGTGAAAGCAGAAGAATTGACTATCAGATTGAAAAGGAAATACCTCTGCAAAAGGAATATGTTCTAAACATTAGGTCACTGAAATTCCATGATCCCGATTGTGAAGGTGTATTGGCCATGTCTGAAAATAATAAAGAAATACGCATTGCCACAAGAGATGAACTGATTGAAGAAGGATATACACCATGTGGCATATGCAATCCATAACCTTTCTATGCAAAAAACATGCCTGTGATGGTATAATTTCTATGACCGGGAGGTTATTATGGCGGAAAAGAAGCACATTGCTTTTGCATTACTCAAAATCCTGCAGGAAGAGACGGATGAAAATCATATCATGCCTGTCAATGAGCTGATGGACAAGCTCAACAGTAAATTGCAGCTGGAAATCGAAAGAAGAACACTGTATTCCAATATCGATGTATTGAGACAGGCAGGATATGAAATCAGCGATTATAAAGACAACAGAAAAGGATACTATCTGATCACAAGACAGTTTGAAAAAGGAGAAGTATTGCTGTTATGCAATGCCATACATGCTTCCCATTTCATCAACCAGAAACAAAGCAATGACCTGATTGAAAAACTGTTAAGCACCTTATCCGGCCCGCAACAGAAGGAATATACGGATTCGGTATATATGCCGAATGATCAGAAAACGGATAATTCCGCATTGTTTCTGAATATTGAAGTTATATCCGAAGCCATTGAAAACAACAAGAAGATTTCATTTACCTATCTGCATTACGACAACAATAAAAAGCTGAAACCAAAAAGAGATGAACCGTATGTGGTAGAACCGAGATACATTGTCTATAACGATGCAAGACCTTACATGATCAGCACCAATCCCAAATATACGGATTTTGCCCATTACAGGATTGACAAGATGCTGAATATCCGGATCCTGGATCAACCTGTCAGATTCCTGACAAAGACCCGGGAAACTGAGGCATATCAGTATGCCAGAAACAAGCTGTTCATGTTTACCGGTGAAATGATTTCCGTCACTTACAGATGTAAAGAGAGAATCATGGATCCGTTAGTGGACATCTTCGGTCAATCCCTGAAAGTGACTCCTGCAGAGGACGGATATTTTATCGCCAGGGTCAAGACAACGCAAAACGGCGCATTGTTTCTGGCACAGCAGTTTCTCGATGCAATCGAATTGATTGCACCGGAAGATTTGAAAGAAGAGCTGGAAAAGAGAATGCTTGCAATTCTTAAAAGATAAATGAAGCGTATATCTTTTCCAAAATACAGGAAAGCTGATACAATATAGGGCATGAAAGTGATTATAACGGATACAGGCGTATATCCAGGAATATTAAATGAAGAAGATGTACTGATCAAAACCGGCATGAATGTGCATGCCTGTACAGGATGTTTTGGCTGCTGGACAAAGACACCGGGGGCATGCGTGCTGGATGATGATATTGCGAATATGGGTGAAATATTGGCAAAATGTGATGATCTTTACATTGTCAGTAGATGCTGGTATGGTAGCTACAGTCCTTTTGTCAAGACAGTCATGGAAAGATGCCTGTCATATGTACATCCGGACTTTGTGATCAAAGCCGGCATGATGCGCCATAAAAAGAGATACGATCATGAGATTCACATATCCGCATTCTTCTATGGTGAAAACATAGAAGAAGCAGAGAAAGAAACCGCCAGGGAACTGATTCGCCTCAATGCGATCAACCTTTACGGAAGAGTCTCAAGGATCATGTTCTTTACCGATGCACTGGAGATCGGAGGTGTACAATGAAAGTTGCTTTGATTTGTGCAAGTCCGAAGGGAAAGGAATCCACCTCATACATTTTGTTAAAGGCATGCAGAGAAAAAATGCATGGGAATGAGATTGAAGAGATTTTCATTCAGCCTGATACAAATATGGATGAAGCCATGCAGCGTATGCTTGCGAATGAATATGTCATCTTCTTTTATCCTTTGTATGTGGATGGTCTTCCATCTACACTATTGGCTTTTTTAAGCGCCTCTGAAATGAAACCGCATAAAAGAGGCATTCAGGTAGCAGAAGTATGCAATTGCGGATTCTATGAAGGAAAGCATGGATATATCAGTCTGAAAATCATAGAGAACTGGGCAAAGAAAATGCACTTTGTCTATCATGGAGGTGCATCCATCGGTGCAGCACCGGCATGGGAAACCGTCAGGGAAATGCCTATGGCAAACCTGATGTGCAAAAGGGCAGATCAGGCTTTGTCCCTGATAGCCGCAGGCAATATCAAAGACAACATGACTGTGAATCTCGCCATTCCAAGGTTAGTCTACAAGAAAGCGGTAGAATCCAACTGGCGCAAGGAAATCAGGAAAAACGGCTTGGAAGCCAGGGACCTGGACAATAAAGTGACAGAATAAAGGGAGGAAAAATGTTAACGATTTACGGCAGCAGCATGTGCCCGGATTGTGTGGCATGTAAGAAGAACTTCGACTTCTACGGCATCAAATATGATTTTGTGGATATTAACGAATCCTTAAAAAACTTAAAGGCATTTCTCAGCTTTAGGGACAACGATCCTGTTTTTGACGAATGCAAAGAGAACGGAAGCATCGGCTTGCCGGCATTAGTGAAAGAGGATGGCTCTATCACTCTGGACTGGGAAAGCATTGTTACAGGGAAAGGATATTACATCCTTCCGGAAGAAGAACAAAAGGAAGCCTGCGGTATAGACCGTAAGGGATGTTAAGCAACCTGGAAAGTTGCTTTTTTTATCGAATTCATCCATAATACTTGCGGAGAAAAACATGGATTTATTTGGATATGCCTCACAAGAGGAAAGAAAAAAAGAAGAACCACTGGCTGCTAGAATGCGTCCTTCTACCTTGGAGGAGGTGGTTGGACAGCAGCATATCATAGGCAAAGGCAGACTGCTCTACAGGGCAATCAAGGCTGATAAGCTTGGATCCATATTGTTTTACGGTCCTCCCGGAACCGGAAAAACAACATTGGCCAGGGTTATTGCAAATTCTACCAGTGCATCGTTTTGCCAGGTCAATGCAACCATTGCCGGAAAGAAGGATATGGAGCAGGTAGTTGAACAGGCGAAAAGCCTTTACGGTGCATATGGGAAAAGAACGATTCTGTTTATTGATGAGATTCATCGCTTTAATAAAGCACAACAGGACTTTCTTTTGCCCCATGTAGAAGACGGCACGGTTGTGTTAATCGGCGCAACAACGGAAAATCCGTATTTTGAAGTCAACAGTGCTTTATTGTCCAGATCAAGAATCTTTGAATTAAAGCCTTTAACCAAAGACGATATTATGGTGTTGATTCAAAGAGCTCTCGAAGACCCGTTTAAAGGCGTCGCTGCCCAAATGGTGCAGATGGAAAACGATGCGATAGAATTCCTTGCAGATGCAAGCGATGGTGATGCCAGGGCTGCCTTAAACGGATTGGAACTCGCGGTATTAACCACGGACAGGGAGGATGATGGCTATATCCATATCGATGTATCCGTGATTGAAGAATGCATTCAGAAGAAGTCACTTCGTTATGACAAGGATGGGGATAATCATTATGATACAATTTCCGCATTTATCAAATCCATGCGCGGATCTGATCCGGATGCCACCCTGTATTATCTTGCCAGAATGATAGAAGCAGGGGAGGATGTCAGGTTTATCTCAAGAAGAATCATGATTGCTGCTGCCGAAGAATGCGGCAATGCCGATCCCCGTGCACTTGAGATTGCGGTGAATGCAGCTCTTGCGGTAGAAAGAGTAGGCATGCCGGAAGGTCAGATTATCCTTGCCCAGGCGGCGACATATGTAGCCTGTGCACCAAAATCCAATGCAAGCTCCAACGGTATTTTCCTGGCAAGGGATGAGGTCCAAAAATCAGGCAATCTCAAAATTCCGTCATATCTGCAAGATGCCCATTACAGCGGGGCACAGAAACTGGATCGCGGAACGGGATATATCTATCCTCATGATTATCCAAACCATTACACTTACCAGCAATATCTTCCCGATGCAATAAAAGACAAGAGATTCTATTTCTTCTCTGATGTTGCCTATGAAGGCAGACTGCAGAAGTATTACGAGATGATCGGCAAGAAGGATTTTGGAAAAGAAATGAAGTAATACAAAACATTTTCATTTGTAATAATGCAAAGAACCGGATAGAACAGAAGGAAAAAGATCAGTGATTTCGGTTATGCAAAGAGAATCTGTAAAATTCGTAAAATGATGAAAACTTGAAAAAACTGCCGTTATGAATCATTTTTGTTCATAGACGGCGGTTTTCTTTTAGGACAACGATAAGATATTTATGGTGTTCTGCCTTTAGGAAAAAAGAAGTATCAGTTTTGATTGATACTTCCGTTTATTCATATATTTCGTTGATGGCAGAAACAAGCTGTTTAGCGACAGGATATAAATCCGTACTGTGCAGGGAGTTGTTCATGGAGATGCAAAAGGATGCATCTTCAGTAAATCCGATCATATAGGTATGTATTCTGTCTTCAGCACATTCTGCTGTACCGGTCTTGGCATAAACCATGCCGTAAGTAGCTTCATCCAATCCGTATAACAATGCAGTAGAATGCATGACTTCCTTAAGCTTCTTATCAACACTGCTGTTAATGGCTGTGCTGAGTTTTCTGTTAATATGCCTGTATAATGTGTGATTGCCGCTTTTGATGTTCTGTACAATGTAGGGACGCATCATCTTGCCGTCATTGGCGATTGCCTGAGCGATTAATGCTAGATGGGCAGGGGTGATCTCCGTATCTCCCTGGCCGAATGATGTCTGGGCAATAGTGATTGGTTTTTCATCCGCAAAGCTCATGGATGAGTGCAATGTACAAAGATATGGTATTTCAATGTCTTTGCCCACCATAAATGCAGAAGCTGTTTTCTGCAGATAGGATGCACCGGTTCGAATGCCAAGATCTGCAAAGTAGCAGTTGACGGAATGATTCATCGCTTCCTCAAGACCGATATTTCCATAGGCAATATCATTGTAGTTTGTAATGACATAATCCGAGCCTGCCGGGGTATACGAGCCTGCATCTACGAACTGGAAGAAGGAACCGTCCAGATTTTCATCTTCCGCTTTTTTCAGAGCAGCTGCAGCTGTGATGACTTTGAAAGTACTTCCGGGAGGATCATTCTCATAGGTGCCTCTGCGGAACTGTGAACCCGGAACATCACTGTTTAACAGGCTTTCCATGTCATTGACATCGTAGGCAACCGTGCTTTGAGAAGAAAGGGCAAGAATTGCACCGGTATGGTTATCGATAACGGTGATGCTTCCTTCTTTTCCGTTTAACAGTGCATATGCTGTGTTCTGCAAACGATTGTCGGTTGTCAATGTGATTGAGGCACCTTTGTTTTCTGCATCCAGATGGAACAGGGAATAATCTTTGAGATTGCCCCGCAAACCGAATGTATTTTCAATACCGCCATTCACAGAGTAATACCCTAATAACCATGCATAACTGTAATTCTTCGGGTTTTCCGCATAGGCAGATACGCCCGGAGATGCATTTCCGAGAATCAATGCACCATCACGGTCATAGATATCTCCCTCAACCACAAAATCTTCTATAGTCTGATAGGTGATTGTGTTTTTAGTGCCATGGTAGCCATCATCAAATGTAGCTAGAAGCAGATACTTTCCGCAAAGAAAAGTACTGAACAGAAGACAGCCGATAACACATGCGATTTCTGCAAGCAGAATACGCTTCTTCGATCTGTTATTCTTCATGTGCATCTCCTTTCATGGAACCTTTTGAAAGGTAGATCAACAATCCGCTGAAACACAAGACAATAGACTGATATGTTCCGCCTCTGCTTAAGAAGGGAATCGGCAATCCGGCAAAAGGAATCATGTTGCAGGAACCGAGAATGACGATGATTGCCTGAAGGAACAACAGGATTGTTGCTCCATAGATGACAATCGCATCTTTTGGTTCTCTTTCCATCATGCTCCTGGAAAGCCTGCTTCCGGAAATCAGGATTACCATAAACATCAGGACACTGAATATGCCAAGAGGAAGGCCGAAGGAATTAATCAAAGCAATAAATGCCATATCGCTTTCCGGTACGGGAATCGCATTGAAATTGACGGTATTGCCGAATAATCCGGCCATCCATAACGCTTTCTTGCCCTGTAACAGCTGATAACCGGATCCGTACGGATCACTGGTCAGATTGGCGGTTAAGGAAAAGCGGGTATAAATCTTTTTAATAAAAGGCCATGCCATTCTCATGATGCCGTTCAATTCGCCGGCTTCTGCCATCGGAAGGAATGACTTGTACAGGACAAAACTGCATACAACCGCACCAACACAAAGTCCAAGGACAATCATCAGATAGATCCTTTTTCCAAGACTTCTCGGTACAAAGATGAACAGAATTGAAAGATGCAGAAAGAACAGGATAAAGAATGAGCCAAGTTCATGGATGATCACGCTTCCGGCAAGGTTGATTAAGAAGAAGATCGTAGATATCCAAAGGATATTGGAGACCGATCGATTTTCATCCGAAGTCAGCAGACTGCTGTAAAACAGAATGGCAGCGACCTTGGTGAAGTCCGTCATCTGTGCAGTATAAGGACCGATACGAATCCATGCCAGTGTGCCGTAACCGTTAGGGTCAACCCCATAAAAATAGAGAATCACATAGATTGCCATGCAACCGAACAGGGTCAGATAAACCGTGAATTTTTTGCTCAGTATCTTACGGAAGAAGTAATAGAAAAAAACAAATACGGAAGCAATACCCAATCCGATCCCATATTTCAAAAAACTGAAGGTGGTGAGCGGATGGTATACCTGATCGACAAGGATCTGCAGGGCAATGCCTGTTGTCGTTAAAGAGATGAGAGCAAAGTACAGCCGCATGTCACAATCGTTATTGTAGGCATAGGTACCCAGGAATGCACTTAACAGCAGCAAGGGGATCAATGCATACAGATACAACAAGGCATCGAGGCCAAGCTTCAGAAACATCATAACGCCCATGGCCAGTTCAAACACGATGGCCAGGATAATATAGATGAAGCTGTTCTCGCTTCTGTTTAAATCCGATAAGAATTTCATACATGAATTACAATAGCATTTTTGGAAAGATGTGCAAGTCTGAAAACGCTTGTATAAAAGAAAATTAAACTTTTTGCAAGAATCCACTGAATTTTTGTAAAATAACGTATGGGAGAGTTTTATGATTAGAGCAGTATTTTTAGACATGGATGATACGCTGTATTCTCATACGATCGGCGGTATTCCGGCATCTGCAACGGAGGCAATTCAAAAGGCAAGAGAGAACGGGATAAAAGTATTTCTGGCTACAGGAAGACATAAAAGAGAACTGGAACAGCTGGTGAAAGAGGAACTGCCGTTAGACGGTTTTATTACCGTAAACGGTGCATATTCCTATCAGAAAGACAGGGTATTGGACAGCCACCCGATATCCCAAAGGGATATGGAAAGCCTGTATGCCTTTTTGCAGGAAAACCATGTGCCTGTTGTCTTTCTGGAAGATGAAAAGATGTATATCAACATGCATGATGATCTTGTTCAAGAGGATATGGATAAAATCCATACGGCTTATCCGGATATCGAGCCGCTTGAAAGGATTCTACAGAATCCTATCTACCAGTTTATTCCGTATGTCAATGATGAGATCTGGAACAGGATGAATCAGAATCTGAAAGATGTACAATCCACCAGATGGAATATTGCCCTGGATGTCGTATCGAAAGATGCCGGCAAGGATATCGGCATCCGCAGGATTGCAGAAATAAACGGCTGGAAGAAGGAAGAGATCATGGCAATCGGAGACGGACCTAATGATGTTTCCATGCTGAAGGCTGCAGGAGTTGCCGTCTGTATGGGCAATGGAACCGATTCCTGTAAAAGTGTTGCAGATTATGTGACAGATGTCATTGATGAGGGTGGAATTATGCATGCTTTCAAACATTTTGGATTGATTTATTAGTCAGTTGACAGGATTCTGTTGTATTATATTAATAAGGAATTTTTTCGAAGAATAAGGAGATAAAAATGACAAAGAACAATGTACAGAAACAATTTGACGTAGTCGCTTTAGGCGAATTATTAATTGATTTTACAGAGAACGGTTTGTCAGAACAAGGCAATCCGCTTCTCGAGGCAAATCCAGGTGGCGCTCCATGTAATGTTTTGAGCATGTTGCAGAAGCTTGGCAAGAAAACCGCTTTTATCGGTAAGGTAGGTAATGACGGATTCGGAAACTTACTGGAAAAAGCAATTGTTGAGCAGGGCATTTCCGCACAGGGCTTAATGAAAGATAATGAAGTTCATACAACACTTGCTCTGGTATTGAAGAAAGAAAACGGAGACAGAGATTTTGCATTCTATAGAAAACCGGGTGCAGATGTCAACATCAAACCTGAAGAGATCGATCCTGAATTGATTCAAAAATCCAGAATCTTCCATTTCGGCACATTGTCATTGACAGATGAGCCCGCTAAGAGTGCAACCATCAAAGCAGTTCAGGCTGCTGAAGATGCAGGACTCACAATCACCTTTGATCCAAACCTCAGAGAACCGTTGTGGGATACACTCGATGATGCAAAAAGAGAAATTGACTGGGGCATGAAGCATGCACACTTCCTGAAGATTTCCGATAATGAGATTCAGTGGTTTACAGGTAAGGAAGACTTTGATGAAGGCATCAAGGTGTTACAGGATGCATATCCGAATATCAAGCTCATCTGCCTGTCCATGGGACCTGACGGAAGCCGTGCTTACTATAACGGAAGCAAAGTAGAAGTGAATGCATTTGTACAGGAAGGCACAATTGAAACAACTGGCGCAGGCGACACATTCTGTGCATGCATGATCAATGCCATTCTGGAAACAGGACTGGACAACTTCACAGACGAAAAGCTGACAGAAGCTCTGACTTTCGCAAATGCGGCAGCATCCATCGTCACAACGAGAAAAGGCGCATTGCGTGTTATGCCGACCAAGGAAGAAGTAGAGACATTCATCGATTCTAAAAAATAATAAAGGAAATTCCATGAAAGAATTTTTCGGAACGTATAAAGAGAGTGAAATATATCTCTTCACATTGGAAAATGAGGGATTTGTCGCAAAGGTGACAAACTATGGGGCAACACTGGTATCCCTGGTGGAAAAAGAAACCGGCATTGATGTTGTACAGGGCTATGATACCCTCGAAGAGTACATGCAGCAGGATTTCTATACCGGTGCTTCTGTAGGCAGAACTGCCAACAGAATCGGCAAGGGAACATTTTCCCTCAATGGAAAAACCTATCATCTGCCCATCAACAATAACGGCAACTGCAACCATGGTGGTATTGAAGGCTTTAACCGCAAGGCATTTGCATACAAAGAAGAGGATAACAGCGTTATTTTCTCTTATCTGAGTGTTGATGGCGAAGAAGGATACCCCGGAAACCTGAAGGTTAACATTACATATACTCTTTGCGAGGATGGATTGCTGATTACCGCAGAAGGAACAAGCGATCAGGATACACTGTTTGCCTATACCAATCATGCCTACTTCAATCTCGATGCAAGTGACAATGCCCTGAATCATGAAGTTAAGATCTATGCTGATCAATACGGCTTAAGCGATGCCAACGGCATGACACAGGATAGACTCGAGAATGTTGAAGGAACACCGTTTGACTTCAGACAGTTCAAGACACCTGCACAGGATATAGAAGCAGAAAACGAACAGCTTACATTTGGCAATGGTTACGATCATTTCTTCTTAATCAAAGGAGAAGGCATGCGTGACATGGCTGTATGTCTTGGACAAAAGCTGCAGTTAACCGTTTCCTCGGATCTGCCGGGAATGCATCTGTACAGTTCCAACTATCTCGATGGAATTCAGGGAAAGAAAGGTGTTTCTTATCCGAAGAGGTCTGCTTTGTGTTTTGAGGCAGAATATATGCCGAATGCGATCAACTACACCGATATAAAGGAAAAACCGATTGTTAAAGCGAATGAAACATTAACCTGTCATATCAAATATGCTTTAAAGAGGAGGTGACAGATATGAAACAGTGGACACCTGAGGAAAAACGCAGAGTGTACAAAGACACGGATTATCAGGAACTCAAACTTCTGCATGAGGAAGTAAGCCGTTCGAGATGGCGTACGCAGTTTCATGTACAAACCGTAACGGGACTGATGAATGACCCGAATGGTTTTTCCTACTGGAACGGGGAATGGCATCTGTTCTACCAGTGGTTCCCGTATGGCGGTGTTCACGGAACAAAGCACTGGTATCATGTTACAAGTGAAGATCTTGTTTCATGGAAGAATGTCGGATGCGCCATGATTCCGGATCATTACGAAGATAACAACGGCTGTTATAGCGGCAGCGCATATCCGGCAGATGATGCATTGTATCTTGCCTATACGGGAAACTGCCGTGACAAGGACAATGTCCGTCATCCTTTCCAGCTGCTTGCCAAAATGGACAAGGAAGGCAATATCACCAAACAGACGGAACCGTTAATCAAGCCGCAAGAAGGATATACTGAACACCAGAGAGATCCGAAGATCTTTCGTCATCTAGGCTATTATTATATTCTTCTGGGTGCTCAGGATGAAAACAAGAAGGGAAAACTCCTTCTCTTCCGTTCGCAGGATATCGAAGAAGGATGGTATCTTCTGGGTGAGCTGAAGGTCAGAGGTTTTGAGGATTTTGGCTTTATGGTGGAATGCCCCGACCTCGAAAAAATCGGCAGCCAGTGGGTTCTGTTATTCTCCCCGCAGGGCTTACAGCCTGAGGGAGACAATTATCAGAACAAGTTCAACAATGTCTGCATGGTAGGCAAGATGGATTTCGACAATCTCGAATTCATTCCGGAATCACCGATGACCGAACTCGACAGGGGCTTTGATTTTTATGCAGCACAATGTGCATTCCAGAAAGAATACTCCTCTGCCGGTGTCTTAATCGGCTGGTTCGGTGTTGCGGATTACAGTTATCCGCCTGCAGATGATGAGGGCTGGGCCGGCTTACAGACTATGCCAAGAGAACTAACCATTAAAAACAACAGACTGTACCAGAAGCCTGTCAGGGCAATCGGCAAGCTGAAAGGGGATGTTCTTTTGAAAGTCAGTGATGGCCATATCATTGATGACAAGACATTGGGAAGAACACCTGCTGCATGTATTATCGATCTTGAAAATCCGAAAGAAGAATCCGTCAGCCTGAACCTGTTTGCCGGTTCCATTGAGAGAGGATTTGAGATTTCCTATAATAAAAACTCCAAGGACTTTTATATCGATAAAGGTGGTATGCGCATCCAGACAAATACCGATTTCGGCACAAGAAGGAATGTCCATCTTGACAATGGATTAAAAACCATGCAGATCTTCGTAGATCACAGCGCTATAGAAATCTTCCTGAATGACGGTGAATATGTACTGTCTTCGAGAATCTTCCCGACAGAAGAAGAACATCTGTTAAGGATGAGCGGAAAGGATATTAATATTACGATTTCTGAAGCCAACCGTACGGTTGAAGAAGATTTTGTCATTTAACAATATTGGCCGGTGCAAACCGGCTTTTCTGATGTATTTGGATTGAAAATGAAATCGCAGTGTGATATTTTTTTGCGTAATGGAGAGAGAAGATGAGTGAGAAAAAATTAGGTTTTGGCTTAATGCGATTACCGCGCAAGGGAATCGGTATTGACGTTGCACAGACCGCAGAAATGGTCGATCTGTTCCTGGATGCAGGAATGACATATTTTGATACGGCATATGTATATCCGGGAAGTGAAAAAGCGATCCGCAAGGCATTGTTTCAAAGGTATCCGAGAGACAGCTTTACCATAGCGACAAAACTGTTTGCGACAGCTGCTCTCAATGAAAATGCAGCGAAGAAGGAATTGGCTACAAGCCTGGAAAGGCTGGGAACGGATTATGTCGATTATTATCTTCTGCATTCCCTGATGGAAAGCAACTATAAAAAATATGATAAATATCATCTTTGGGATTTTGTGAAGGAAGAAAAGGAAAAAGGGGTAATCCGTCATATCGGTTTTTCCTTCCATGGCGGACCGCAACTGCTTGAGGAATTGCTGACATTACATCCGGAAGTGGAATTTGTTCAGCTGCAGATCAATTATGCCGATTGGGAGAATCCGAAGGTACAATCAAGAGCCAATTATGAAGTTGCCAGAAAATTCGGAAAGCAAATTACGATTATGGAACCGGTCAAAGGCGGTGCCTTGGTAAAACCGGATGAAAAGATCATCGATATCATGAAGCAGAAGCATCCCGATATGTCAACGGCCTCATGGGCAATCCGTTTTGCGGCATCACTGGATGGGGTATTGGCAGTCTTGAGCGGCATGAGCAATATTGAACAGATGAAGGACAATCTATCCTACATGAAGGATTTCAAACCGCTTGATGATGAAGAAAAGAAGATTATCCGTCAGGCACAGGTGATTCTCGGCAGATCCAATGCCATTCCCTGTACTGCGTGCCGCTATTGTACTGCGGGATGCCCGAAACAGATTCCGATTCCGGATATTTTTGCCGCAATGAACATGCACCTGGTCAGCGGACAGCTGCAGGAAGGCAAACAGGCATATGCCTCTATTGCAAACAATGCGTCGGAATGCATTGCTTGCGGACAGTGTGAGTCGGTATGCCCGCAACACATTAACATTATTGAGCAGCTGAAAAACTGTGCAGATATTTTGGAAAACTAGAAAGAGGAAAGAAATGATCAGAAAAGCAGAAGCGAAGGATTTGGAAAAGGTAAATGAATTGTTGGAAGAGGTACTGGAGATCCATGCGCATATCCGTCCGGATATCTTTATTGCCGGAACAAAAAAGTATGAGGATGAGGAACTGTTAAAGATCTTTGAAGATCCGGATGCACCGGTATTTGTCTATGACAAAGATGGTGAGGTATTGGGATATGCTTTCTGTCAGCTGATGAAAAGGCCTCACCCGACCAATATGCAGGATATCACAACATTGTATATAGATGATCTTTGCGTAGATGAAAAGGCCAGGGGTATGCATATTGGCAAATCCCTATATGAATATGTCATTGCATATGCAAAGGAAAAGGGATGTTACAACGTGACATTGAATGTATGGGAAGGCAATGACAGTGCCAGAAAGTTCTATGAAAAAGTCGGCTTTGGCATCCAGAAGACGATGATGGAGAAAATCCTATAAAATAAAAGAGACAAGCTAGGCTTGTCTTTTTTCAGCAAAATATACGATGGATAAGAAACCGGGGCCGATATGACAACCGATTGTCGGGCCAAGCTCTTGTAATGTGACATCAGCTTTAGGGAATCTTTCCTGTACCATGGCTTTCCATTTTTCGCCATCTTCCGGACAATCTGCATGGGAGAGGACAATCTCACATGGCTGATCTGCATCAATTTCCTTCGCTGCACTTTCGAGAAGCTCATGTACGGCTTTCTTTTTGCCATGGACTTTTTCGTAAGCAACGAGGGTGCCGTCATCCGGAATGTAGATCAAAGGCTTGATTGCTAAAAGCGTTCCGACAATAGCGGAAGCATTGGAAAGTCTTCCGCCTTTGCGCAGCCACTGCAGGTCATCCACTACAAAGCGGTGAGCAATCTTCAAGGCATTTTCATTTGCCCATTCGATGACTTCCTGACATGTTTTTCCCTCATCCCTGAGTCTTGCCATGTGTTTGACCAGAAAACCAAGACCGGTTGTGATACATCTTGTATCGAGGATATACAGCTCGGCATCCGGTATTTTTTCCAGGACCATTTCTTTTCCGGTAAGGGAATTGTTATAGGAGTTGGAAATGGCTTTATCCATGTCGACAAAGATGACAGGTTTTCCTTCCTTTAACAGGTCCTTGAAAAATTCATAATATGCATAAGCAGTGATTTGGGAGGTGTTAGGCATTTTTCCTTCCCTCATTTTCTGATAGATAATGTGTGTTGTCTCTTCATCACAGTTATCCACATAGATTTCACCATCCACTTCAAATGTATAGGAAATAAAAGGAATATCATGATCGCTAAGCCATTGATGATCCAGGTCACAGGTTGATGCGGTGGCGATGATATAGTCTTTCATAAATAATCTCCTTACAGTCACGGCTTATATTTTATTGATTTTTCTGAATGAAATCAACAGACTTGAATCATATTTTTATACAAAAGAGATAAATTGTTCTTGGAATGCTGTGACCTAATGAAAAAACCGGCTGAAAATACCGGTTAGAAGCCTTTGGCACGTTCCTCGATCATGTCAATCAGGTCTTGCATGTTTTGGCCGATTTCCACATCTTTGCGATAGGCAAAGACAATCTCGGTTACGGCTCTTGGAATCAGCGGAACGGCAACAACGCCTTTCTGCCGATAGCGGTTTAAACTGCTGATCGGCAATAAGCCGACACCATGCTGTTTGGAGATTTCAGGAATGATGTTGTTCAAGTCCGTAATGATGACATTTTCGGTAGAGATCATGTTCTCCTTCAGAAGATTCCATCCCTGGCCGAAGGAACTGGATGTAGGATTCACAAGATAGAATACTTCGTTTTTCAGCTGTGCCAGTCGGATTTCCGGCTCGTTTGCCAGGGGATGGTCCTGCCATAAAATAGCAGCCATCTCATCCTGCGCCAGCGTTGCATAATTGACATCCATCCTGTACAGCATGTTTTTGCGGATGATAATCGCATCATAATAGTTTTCACGCAATCCTGCGACGAGTGTTTTGCCGTCAGTTTCCTCAAGAGAGAAGTCGACTTCTTCATGCTCATCCTGGAAACGGGAGAAGATGTTCCGCAGACGATACTGTTTGAGAATCGGCAGACTGCCGATGATCATTCTTCTTTCCGCATTGGGACGGTACATTTCCATCATGCGGACGGTCTTATGATACTGCCTCACAAGAGGAATGGCTTGGGTGAGAAGGGTTTGTCCGGCTTCTGTAAGCTTGCCTGTCGTATCTCCTTCACGAAGAAAAAGTAATGTTTTGAATTCTGCTTCCAATTCAAGAATCTCTTTGGCTGCAGAAGTGTGGTAGCGGTGTGCCTCTGACTGGCCTGTGAAAAAAGAATCACTTTGGGCAGCGGAAATAAATGCCTCTAATTGTTCAATTGTCATGTTATATACTTCCTTGTTCACATTATAGCATTTTTTCTATAGAGAAAAAACAGAAGAAGGGAATAGATTCACAAAATAAAAGACATGGAGAATGCTTCTCATGTCTTTATGATTCGTCAGCAACTGCCAGCATCAGCTTGATTCTGTTTTCCTGGTTGACTTTTGTTGCACTTGGATCATAGTCGATCGGTGTGATATTGGCGTCTGGAAATTTTTCCCTGATTTTTTTAATGACACCTTTGCCGGCAATGTGATTGGGCAGACAGCCAAATGGCTGGGCACAGATGATGTTTGTATAACCGCCCTCAATCAGCTCGACCATCTCTGCGGTTAAAAGCCAGCCTTCACCCATTTTTGCCCCAAGATGCAGAATGCCGTCCGGTTTCTGCATCAGGTCATGGAAGGAACCCGGTGCATAGAAGCCGAAGTTTTGCATAGCCTTGTTCATGGCATTGCCGATATTGTCGAGTGATTTCAGCAGAAGTTTTGCACCTGCGGAAACAAAGGAGTTTCCGCCATACAGGTCAAAATCGATGCCATAGTTGGCAATACAGTATTCAATAAATCCCATCAAGCCGGGCAGATTGACTTCACAACCTTCCTTCTCGAGAAATTCCTGCAAGTGATTGTTGCCGAGGGGAGAGAATTTGACATAGATTTCCCCGACAATGCCTACCTTTGTACAGTCTTTTTTCTGTATGGGTATTTGGGAAAAGTCTTTGGCAATTTCGAGAAACTTCTTTTTCATCTTCAGAGGATGGATATTCTTCTTTGCGTGAATCCAGCTGCTGATTCTTTCAATCCATTCCTTTGTCTTTTGTTCTGTTTCGCCATCATGCATTTCATATGGCTTGACCTGATTGCGCAGGGAACAGATTTCATCCCCGTATTCAATTGCGGCAATAGCCTTTTTGATAAAATTCATGGACAGAGGCATGGAACTTCCTTCCTCAAGATGCGATGTATTCAGGGAGGCAACCGGAATATTGCCATATCCTGCCTTGACAAGGGCTTTGCGCAAAAGCCTGATATAATTGGATGCTCTGCATCCTCCTCCGGTCTGCGTGATTAACAGGGCAGTATGATCAAGATCATATTTGCCGGATTGAAGGGCGTCCAGAAACTGTCCGATGATCAAAAGGGCGGGATAGCATGTATCATTATGGACATATTTCAGGCCAAGCTGGGCAACCTCGCTGCCGGCATTGTGCAACAGCTCGACGTGGTAGCCTTCACTTTCCATGGCTGCTTTTAAAAGGGAAAACTGGATCGGTGCCATATCAGGCACAAGAATTGTATGTGTACTTAGCATTTCTTTGGTAAAACTAGGTGTCAGATACTCCATGATTCTTTTCCTCCTTTTTTGCCGCTAATGCTGCAAATAAAGAACGCAAACGGATGTTTGCCGCACCCGTATTGGTGATTTCGTCTATTTTCAGCTGGGTATAGAGTTTGTTTCCTTCCTGCAGGATCTCCCTGGTTTCATCGGTTGTGATCGCATCCAATCCGCACCCGAATGATACCAACTGTACAAGATCTGTATCCTCATGCATGGTACAGTATTTGGCAGCTGCATATAATCGGCTGTGGTAGGTCCATTGGTTCAAGACGGATGTATTGAATTTCTCTACGGTATGGCTGATGCTGTCTTCGGTGATGACCGAAACGCCTTGGCGGATGATCAATTCATCAATACCATGGTTGATTTCGGGATCGATATGGTAAGGCCTGCCGGCAAGGATAATGATATGCTTGCCCATCTTACGGGATTCATCGATGATCCATGCCGCTCTTTCTCGGATCTGTTGCATATGCAATGCATATTCTTCATAGGCTTTTTCTGTTGCAGAATGAATATCTGTTTTCTTCAGATACGGGAAATACTTCAGCAGAATCTTTGTAAACCTGTTTGTGAATTCCTTCCTGTTATCAATATTGACATATTCATATATGAAGGGAAGACGTGAGAGCTCATCGCAATTATCAGCCAGTACTTCGGGATAATACGCAACAACAGGACAGTTGTAGTGGTTCTCGCCTTTGCCTTCATCGACATTGTATGTCATGCAAGGATAGAAGATATAATCGACTTTCTTTTCGCATAGATCATGAATATGCCCATGAGACAGCTTTGCAGGGAAACATGCGGTATCGCTTGGGATTGTGCCTTGACCTTTCTGATACAGTTTCCTGTCGGAAAACGGGCTTGTCACGACATGAAAGCCTAGAGATGTAAACAATACAGACCAGAAAGGGAGCAGTTCATACATATTCAGACAAAGCGGAATGCCGATGTTTGTCTGATCGCTTACACATGCATGACTCATGTACTTTTTCAAAAGCTCACGCTTGAAGGCATACAGATTGAATGTATTGTCCTTCGCTTTGCCGGTGATCGGCTTTTCACAACGGTTTCCGGAGATATAGCGTTTGCGGTCTGCAAACAGATTGATTGTCAGCTGGCAATGGTTACCGCAACCCTGGCATTGCACATTCTGTACCTGATGTGTGAAATGCTCCATTTCTTCTTTGGATAAAAAGGAACTGCCTGTGGAAAGGGGATGAGCCCTTCCATAGAGAGCTGCTCCGTATGCTCCCATCAGGCCGGCAATATCGGGACGGATAACATTGATTCCCATCTCTTTTTCAAAAGCGCGTAAAACGGCTTCGTTGTAAAATGTACCGCCCTGTACGACGATATTTCTGCCTAAGCTTTCTACAGATGTTGTGCGAATGACCTTATACAAAGCATTTTTGACAATAGATATGGATAGGCCTGCGGAAATGCAGTCAATGGATGCACCGTCCTTCTGTGCCTGCTTGACAGAGGAATTCATAAAGACTGTACATCTGCTGCCGAGATCCACCGGCTGTTTTGCAAACAAGCCCTGCATCGCAAAGTCTTCAACATTGGAACCCAATGCTTCCGCAAAGGTCTGCAGGAAACTGCCGCATCCGGAAGAACATGCTTCATTCAGGAAGATATCGCTGATCGCACCGTCTTCGATCTTGAAGCATTTCATGTCCTGTCCGCCGATATCGATGATAAAGTCGACATCCGGCAGAAAGTGTTTGGCGGCAAGAAAATGTGCTTCTGTTTCCACAATGCCGTAATCGCCATGGAAAGCATTTTTCATGAGCTCTTCGCCATATCCGGTTGTTGTGACAGTGGCTATCTGCATGTCCGGATGTTCTGTAAACAATTTCAAAAACGTATTTCTCACAATCTCAAGAGGTTTTCCGTCATTGGGCCTGTAGTCCGTAAACAATAAGGATCCATTGTCATCGATAACAGCCATCTTGATGGTGGTTGAACCGGAATCGATGCCGATATGCACTTTTCCCGTATCTTTTGTGAATGGAACTCTTGGCACTTTGGCTTTGGCATGGCGCAAATGAAATTTCCAGTATTCCTCCCTGTCTGAAAACAGAGGATCAAGAAAGGCATACCCGTTAGCTGTATTGCGGTTTTTCAGTTTCAAGAATACATCTTTTATGGATACAGCTTTGTCTGCATAGTATGCAGCACCTAGGGCAACATAATATAAACTGTTGTCAGGACATATGCCTTTGATGTGCAGTGTCTGATCAAAACTGTCACGCAGGCATTTGGAGAAGGTCAAAGGACCGCCAAGATACAGGATGTTCCCCTGAATGCTTCGGCCTTGGGCGAGACCGGCAATGGTCTGGTTCACAACTGCCTGATAGATGGAAGCGGCAATATCATCGGTGGAAGCTCCCTGGTTAATTAATGGCTGTACATCCGATTTGGCAAAAACACCGCATCGGCTGGCTATGGTATACCTGCGCTTTGCCTGTTGTGCTTTTTTATCTAACTCGGAAGCATCCATCTTTAAAAGGGTAGCCATCTGATCGATGAAGGCACCGGTTCCTCCGGCACAGCTTCCGTTCATTCTGACTTCCATGCCGCCCGAAAGGAAAAGAATCTTGGCATCTTCGCCGCCGAGTTCAATGATACAGTCGGTATCGGGATTCAGGCGGTTGGCAGCGACACGGTCAGCATAGACCTCCTGTACAAAAGGTATTTCACATAAAGAGGCAATACCCATGCCTGCTGAACCGGATATCGCAAAATGGATTTGTCTGTCACCGCAAAAAGAAACGATCATCTTCTGCATCATCTCTTCTGTTTTCTCGACGATATGACTGTAGTGACGCTCATACTTCTGAAAAAGAATGTTGTCATGATCATCCAGAATGACACATTTGATTGTGGTTGAACCGATATCCAGACCTGCCCGCATACAATCCTCCAATTTACAACGTGTAATTTTAATGTGATTTATGGTATCGCGCAAGTGTAATGCATATGCAAAATGACATATGTCCTGTTTTGTATATTCAAGGAATCTTAATGATTTGTTCAGCGTTTCTTCACGTGAATCTGTCATAATAGCATGGGAAGGGAGGCAGATGTGAAAAAGATTTGGATTTTATTTTGTAGTGTATTGTTCCTGTGTGGATGCAGTGTACAGAAGAAAGAGATGACTGTCACGGATGGTTGCGTTGTAACTGTTTTTGACCGTGGCAAAGCGGATGCAATTCTCATACAGAATGAAGATACGGTATTGATGATCGATACGGGTCTCGATGAGAATGTGAATGCCTTGATTCGGCAGCTGAAAGAAAAAGGAGTAACCCGGATTGATGCCATCTATCTTTCCCACTACGACAAGGATCATGTAGGCGGTGCCGATCAGATTCTTTCTGCATTTACGGTAAACCATGTATACGGAACATACATGACAAAGGAAAGCGATGATATCACGGAGCTGCTGGAAGCTTTGGAAAATAAGAATATGGAACTGGAGGTTATTGCAGAAGATACGGTTCATTCCTATGGAGACATAAGCCTGGATATTGATGCGGCTGATGGCGGGTATGAAAACAATGCCTCCAACAATTCTTCTTTGATCATATCGGCAGCCTATGGTGAAAATACAATTCTCTTTGCGGGAGATGCACAAAATGAGCGCATAAAGGAATACCTGGCAAATCATGATGCGACAGCCGATATACTGAAAGTTCCTTATCATGGCCATTATCAGAAACAGCTGGATAACCTTCTTGAAGCGGTTGAACCGGAAGTCACACTCATCACAAACAGTGATGAGGAGCCAGAAGAAGAGGACCTTGGCAAGGCACTGGATGTTCTGCATGAATATGCGGATCAGGTATATGAAACGAAGAACGGGAATATTGTGATTACCATGACCTTGGAAAACTATGAGGTGAGCCAATGAGAAGAAAATGGATGACATGCTTTTTATGCATGTCTCTTTTGGCTTTTGGATGCAGGGAATATGCATACGATATTCCGCCATATCAAAGCACAACAGATATGGACAATGACGGCATCGATGATCAGACGGACATCTTTCTCAATGCCAAAGCCTACATAGAGACAAGACCGAAATACAAAAGCAGGTACTACAGTAGCGGTTATCCGGATGACGGATACGGTACATGTGTGGATGTGGTCGGTTTTGCCCTAAAAAATGCCGGATACGATCTGATGACACTGGTGGATGAAGACATACAGGAACATCCTGATGACTATGATGTTGAAATCAGGGACAAGAATATCGATTTTCGAAGGGTAAAAAATCTTGCGGTCTATTTTTCTCATCATGCAATTTCCTTAACCACGGATATCAAATCTATTGAAGAATGGCAGCCGGGAGACATCGTTATCTATGAAAACCATATCGGCATTGTCTCCGACAGGCGTAATACTGAGGGGATTCCTTACCTGATTCATCACAGCTCTGTATTTCAGATCCGTTATGAAGAAAACAGGCTGAATTATGGAAATATTACAGGACATTACCGCATGTCTTAATGTACAATAATGAATAGGAGGTTTTACCCATGAGATATATTGAATACGGAAGTGAGAAAACAAAAGTTTCATGCATCGGCATCGGCTGTATGCGCATTGCGGCGATGGACGAAAACACTGCAGAATCGTTTGTACAGACTGCCTTGGAACAGGGAATCAATTTCTTCGATCATGCAGATATCTATGGTGGAGGAAGAAGCGAACAGGTTTTTGGCAAACTGTTTCAAAAAGATCCATCACTGAGGGATAAGATGTTCCTGCAGTCCAAGTGTGCCATTCATGACGGCATGTTTGATTTCTCCAAAGAATATATATTAAAGAGTGTTGACGGCATTCTGGAAAGACTGCATACGGATCATCTGGATGCATTGTTGCTGCACCGGCCGGATGCCTTGATGGAACCGCAGGAAGTGCAGGATGCATTTGATGAACTCCATAAAACAGGAAAAGTAAAGAATTTCGGCGTTTCCAACTGCAACAGATACCAGATGGACCTGTTAAAGACAAAAGTCACATATGCCTTAAGTGCAGACCAGATGCAGATGAGCATCGCCCATACGCCGATGCTTGATGCAGGATTCAATGTCAACATGGCCATTGATCCTTCCATTATGCGTGATGGAGGAACACTGGAATACTGCCGTATCAATGACATGGTTGTACAGACATGGTCGCCATTGCAGATCGGCTATTTCGGCGGCGTGTTCCTGAACAATGAAAAATATGGCGAACTCAACGAAAAGCTCGATGAGATTGCAGCCGCATACGGTGTAGAAAAGGATACAATTGCCTATGCATGGCTGTTGCGTTATCCGGCAAAAATGCAGGTCATTACCGGTACGACAACACCGGCCAGGATACAGAGTGCAGCCAAGGCAGCTGACATTACGCTGACAAGAAAAGAATGGTATGATCTTTATAAAGCAGCAGGAAACAGGCTGCCTTGATAGGGGGAGAAGATGAATACTGAACAAAAACTTCAGCAATACAAAGACTGGGTATTCCGTCTGTCCGCATACAATATGGCACTTGCCATTATCGGTATCGACAAGCTGACAGTAGCTCCTGCGGGAGGAAGCGAATATCGTGACAAGAGAACTGCATTTCTTGCAGGGGAGCTGTTTACCCTGGAAACGGATCCGGAAATCATTGAGATTCTCAAAGAACTCAAAGATGACAAATCCATTGACGAAGATGACAAAAGAGCCATCACTTTGTATTATCAGAATGCGATGAAGACCATGTGCATACCGAAAGACGAGTTTGTCGAGGCAAGAGAACTGATGAACCGGTCTTATGATGCATGGCTTGAAGCCAAAACCAAAAATGACTATACGATTTTTGAACCGTATTTAAAGAAAGTCATTGAAATCCAGAAGAAGTTCTACGGCTATCGCAATTGCGACAAACCGTTATATGATCAGATGCTGGATGATTTTGAGCCCGGCATGAATCAGGAAAAATACGATGCCTTCTTCGATGCTTTGAAAGAAAGGCTTGTGCCGTTAATCCAAAAGGTTGTTCAAGCTAAGCAGATTGATGACAGCTTCCTGTATCAGTCATATCCGGTGGAAGAGCAGAAGAAGTTCATGGATGAAATTCTTGCTTATCTGCATTTTGACAAGGATTGGGGCTATCAGAACGAAACGGAACATCCGTTTACTTCCTGGACATGTGAGAATGACTGCCGCACGACAACAAAATATCTAAAGAACAATGTTGCTTCGGCAATTCTTTCCACGATTCATGAGGTGGGACATGCAACCTACGAACATGATGTGGATGAACGTTATGACGGCATGATCCTTTCCGAAGGCATCTCCAGCGGAATGCACGAATCACAATCCAGGCTCTGTGAAAACTATCTCGGCAGAACGAAAGCATTCTGGGATTATAATTTCCCGATTCTGCAAAAGCATTTTCCGGAGCAATTGAACGATGTCAGCACGGAACAGTTTGTTGAAGCAATCAATGTCTCAAGACCATCCCTTGTGCGTACGGAAGCGGATGAACTGACCTATCCGATGCATATTCTGATCCGCTATGAAATTGAAAAAGGCCTGTTCAACGGTACAATTTCCACGGAGGGCCTGGATCAGACTTGGAATGCAATGTATAAAAAGTATCTGGGCGTGGATGTTACGGATGCTTCCAATGGAATCCTGCAGGATGTACACTGGTCGGATGGCAGCTTCGGCTACTTCCCGACATATGCATTGGGCAGTGCTTTCTCGGCACAGTTCATGCATCAGATGAGAAAAGAACTGGATGTGGATGAAGCATTGCAGCATAACCGCTTTGATTTGTGTGTGGCATGGTTAAAAGAACATATACACAAATACGGCTGCAGATATGATGCGGATGACATCATGCAGATTGCAACCGGTGAACCGTTTAATGTAAACTACTATATTGAATATCTGGAAGACAAATACAACAAATTGTATCACTTGTAACAGGAGACCAAACAATGAAAGAACTGGAACAGAGAATTTTAAAAGACGGTGATATTCTCGGTGGTGATATCCTCAAAGTGGACAGCTTTTTAAATCATCAGCTTGACATCACTTTATTGAAACATATCGGTGAAGCGTTTTATGAAAAATTCAAAGATGACAAGGTGACAAAAATCGTGACCATCGAGGCTTCGGGAATTGCGATTGCCTGCTTTGCAGCTTTAAAATTCAATGTACCGGTTGTCTTTGCCAAGAAGGCTCAAAGCCATAATCTTGGCAATGAGGTCTATACTTCCAAAGTGCATTCGTACACATATGACAGGGATTATGACATTACCGTATCCAGAAAATATCTTTCCGAAGATGATACCATTGTGATCATCGATGATTTCATGGCCAACGGATTAGCAACGGAAGGACTTTTGGATATCGCTAAACAAGCAGGAGCAAAAGTTGCCGGCATCGGCATCTGCATCGAAAAAGGCTTCCAGCCGGGCGGACGGAGATTGCGCGATAAAGGCTACAAGCTAGTCAGCCTTGCCATTGTGGATGAAATGAAAGAAGGAGAAATCCGATTCAGAGAACTCGACTGAGTTCTCTTTTTTGTATTGCACTGTCAAAGCATGGTATAATTTTTGACATGAAAAAGAAGATGATATTATTTGATCTCGACGGCACCTTGCTGCCGATGAATGAACCTGTATTCGTAAAGGCATATTTCGGTGCGCTGACAAAGAAATTGTCACCGATCGGATATGATCCTGAGAAACTGATTCAGACGATGTGGGCCGGCACCAAAGCGATGGTCATGAATAACGGAACACAAACCAACGAGGAAGCTTTCTGGAAGACATTCAGAAGTGTTTTTGGGGAAGCATCAATGAAACATTATCCTGTATTTGCGGATTTCTATGACAATGACTTTCCCAAGCTGCAGTCTTCTTGCGGCTATCTTCCTGAAGCGAATGAAACGGTAAAGGCATGTTTGGAAAGAGGGTATCGGGTTGCCTTGGCAACAAATCCGATCTTTCCTTCTGCAGCCACGGAAGAAAGAGTCAGATGGGCAGGCATTGATAAGAATGTTTTCGATCTGATCACGACATATGAAGACAGTCATTACTGCAAGCCGAATCCTATGTATTATCAGGAGGTGCTGAAGCGTCTTGGCGTTGAGGCTGAAGATTGCCTGATGATCGGCAATGACGGTTTGGAAGACGGCGTCATCACTGAGCTGGGCATACCTGTCTTTCTGATTGACGGCTTCCTTCTGCATGAAGAACAGCTCGAAAAGAAGCAGATAAAGCACGGAACATTTGCGGATGCTTTAAAATGGATTGAGGAAAAAGGGGAATAAAATGGCTTTATTATTAAAAGACTGTCTGGCGATGAAGCATGATATGGAGTGGGTGGATGCTTTCCGCCATGAGACAGGCAGGGAATCTATGGATGTTGAGGAGACACTGGATCTGATTGCGAAAGATTTTTGTGATCCTGAAATTCTTTCCAAAAGACTGATGGTACTCAATGATGATGACATCTTTTTTTTGGAGATGGCAATGAAAAAGGATATTGTACCTTCACCTGCCAATTATGCAAGTGCGGACAAGATCTGCAACCTTGATTATGCTTTTGCATTCGGCGAGCAGATGCTTCTGCATGTGCCGGAAGATGTCAGGGATGCATATGCCTTGATCAACACAAAGGCATTTCATGAAAAAAGAAGGAAGATGTCATGGCTGTATACATGTGTGGATCTTTCAAGATATCTCTATGGAATGATACGCATTTCAGACCTTGGAAAGATGTATCGCAAGAGAAAAGGTTATAATGATGCAGATGAAGAGATTCTTTTCAAGCTGTTACCGGATCTTTTCAGAAATCACGAATGCAATGCAATGATTAAAGAAAAATTTGTGATGGACAGCAATATTGCCGATTCACCTTTTGAAGAAAGGATCAAGCAGATCCAAAAAGATATGGAAATATCCATTCCATCCTATGGGGAGTTAAAAGATCTTATGGAAAACGGTTATCCATCCAAGAGCGCTGCTTATCAGAAGCTAAAGGCATTCTTCAGGGAAAGCATGCATCTTTCGGAAGATTATCTGGAGGCTTTGATGGGGGCTTTATGGAAACCGCTGGCCAAAGGGTATACCTATAAGGAAATGCTGAACTATATGGACGAATTATCCTTAACTGTGCCACAGAATACCGAGCTGTTATTGCGAAAGATCTTGAAAGAAGTATGGGAGGATACAAGAACGCTGTTATGCAACGGCAACAAGCCGAAAACGGCATTGCCAAACAGCACGTACATCTTCTTCTCCGATACGGGTAATGCTGCATGAAGGTGCTGACTTACCTTTTATTCTGTATATTCGGCATTCTTGGTTTTGCCTTCCTTGAGCTGAATAAAAATACCATTCTTGGCTGGATAGTATGGATTCTTGTATTAGGATTCGCCATATATTTCCATAAGACTTATTTTTCATTATCATGGATGAAGAGGATTGGCTTTTGGATCATCTTTCTTGTTTGTCTTGTGGTGACAGTGATGATCAGCTGGCCGCCTGTTCGCAATGTCAAAGCAGTCAATGTGAAAAATCCGGAATATACCGACATCATCACGATTTCACAAGGTCAGTTACAGGGCGTGTTGAATGAAGAACATACGGTAGAAGTTTTTGCGGGTATTCCTTATGCCAAACCTCCTGTTGGTGATTTGCGCTGGAAAGAGCCGCAGGATGCAGAAGGCTGGGATGGTGTTTTACAGGCGGATACATTTGCACCGATGTCGATGCAGCTGGTGAATATTCCCGCATACAATTCCCTGGCGCAGATCATCGGCTACCATGACTACAAAATATCTTTTGATGACAATTACCGCACGCCTGTCAGTGAGGATTCGTTGTATCTGAATATCTGGAAACCTGCAACCGTAGAAAAGAACCTTCCGGTACTTGTCTATATTCACGGAGGTTCCCTGCAGACAGGTCAGCCATGGTATGAAGACTATTCGGGCGAAGGTCTGGCAAAAGAAGGCGTAATTGTAGTGAACATGGGATATCGTCTCGGCATATTCGGCTTTCTGGCAGAGGAAGAGCTGCAGGAAGAATCCGGGAATCATACAACCGGCAATTACGGATTGCTTGATCAAATCAAAGCGCTGAAATGGGTACAGGAAAACATTTCTGCATTCGGCGGAGATCCGGACAATGTCACTCTTGCAGGGGAATCTGCAGGCTCAGCCTGTGTCAGTGCATTATGTACATCTCCTGAAGCCGGGGGACTTTTTCAAAGAGCAATCGGGGAAAGCTCTTCCGTTGCATCCGCTCAACCTCCTCATTCTTTCCGCCTTTTGGAAGAAGCTCTTTCTTCCGGAAAGGAAATCATGCAGAAATACAACTGCAGCTCCATCGAAGAATTAAGAAAGGTCGATGCAGAAAAGCTTGTCAATGAAGCCTACAGCCAACACCACATCACCATTGACGGCTATGTCCTTAAAGAGATGCCGTATGAATCCTATCAAAAGGGAATATGCAACGAGAAACAACTGCTGCACGGATATAACCTCAAGGAGAGCGGGCCGTTTCTGTTGTTTGATCAAACAACGATGAAAAACTATGCCGAAAAGATTCATTCTTATTTCGGCAATTACACAGATGAGGTATTGAAGCTTTATCCGGCGAAAACAGATGAGGAAGCAGGCGCTTATTGGGCCGACATCTATTCCGTGATTTATTTTCATTACAGCCATTACTGCTGGAACAGGATGGCAAATCTGAATGATATTCCGGTATATGAATACATCTTTTCAAAGGATAACGGCAGGCTTGGCTGCTGGCACAGCGGGGAAGAGGTATACTGCTATGGAAATATTCCGGTTGACAGCAATCTGTATGATGATGCTGACAGAAAACTTGCGGCTGTCATGACGCAATACTGGGCGAATTTCTGTAAATACGGTAATCCGAACGGTGAAAATCTTCCGGAATGGAAGATCAACAAAGATAATCAAAAGATCATGGAATTCAACACAGTATCAGGCATGTCGGAAGACAAATACCTTGCATTATATACAATTCTGGATCAGCTTCAAGGATGGAACATCGGGCAATAAAACCTGATGTTTTTTTATGAAAAGAATTGACAACTTTGGTTAGTTATAATAAACTAACATATGGTTAGGTTGTTCTAACTTTAGTTGGGGGTAAAAATGATGCCGTTAACAATTGCCGTAATCGGTGAAGAAAACATTATCAGGCACATTGGCGGAAATGCCGAGACAAAACAGCATCTTGCTGATCTTGGCTTTGTTCCCGGTGGCAAGGTAACTGTCATTTCCGAAACAAATGGAAATCTGATTGTGAATGTGAAAGAATCTCGCGTAGCTATCGGAAAGCAGATGGCTGCGAAGATAATGATCTAAGGAGGGAGATAGTCTTATGACATTAAGAGAAGTTGCCATCGGTCAAACAGTTACCGTGGTAAAACTGCATGGTGAAGGCGCAGTAAAACGCAGAATCATGGACATGGGAATTACAAAAGGTGTGGAAATCTATGTCCGTAAAGTTGCACCGCTCGGTGATCCGATCGAACTGACAGTCAGGGGATATGAGCTGTCATTGCGTAAAGCGGATGCCGAAATGGTAGAAGTGAAGTAAGGGGGAAATTATGGCTGAAATCAGAATTGCTTTAGCAGGTAACCCGAACAGTGGTAAAACGACATTGTTTAATGCCTTGACGGGCTCAAATCAGTTTGTCGGAAACTGGCCGGGCGTTACCGTTGAAAAGAAAGAGGGCAAACTAAAGAAACACGATGATGTTATCATCCAGGACCTGCCCGGTATCTATTCTCTTTCTCCGTACACTTTGGAAGAAGTTGTATCCAGAAACTATCTTGTCAACAACCGTCCTGATGCAATCCTAAACATTGTTGACGGTACAAACCTGGAAAGAAACCTGTATCTGACAACACAGCTCACAGAGCTTGGTATTCCGGTTGTCATCGCCATCAACATGATGGATCTTGTCAGAAAGAATGGCGATTCAATCAATATTGCCGAATTGAGCAAACAGCTCGGCTGCAAGATCATTGAAATTTCCGCCCTTCGTGAAGAGGGTATCATGGATGCTGCCGAAGCAGCGATTGAAGCGGCAAGAAACGGCAAAACCATTCCGCAGCATACATTCTCCGGTGTTGTTGAGCATGCCATTGCACACATTGAAGATGCATGTCTCTCAAATGTGCCGGAAGATCAGAAACGCTGGTATGCGATCAAGGTGTTCGAAAGAGATGACAAAGTCATGCCATCCCTGAATCTGAGTACAGAGCAGATGACACAGATCGAAACAGATATCCAGGCAGCTGAAAAAGAACTCGATGATGATGCGGAATCCATTATCACTAATGAAAGATATATTTATATCGCAAACATCCTCAAAGGCATCTACCGCAAGAAGGGTGCAGGCGAGTTAAGCACATCCGATAAGATCGATAATATCGTCACAAACAGATGGCTGGGTCTGCCGATCTTCGCATTGGTAATGTTCATTGTTTATTACGTCTCTATCCAGACTGTCGGTACAATGGCTACCGACTGGGTGAATGACGGATTGTTCGGTGATGGCTGGTTCTGGTTTGGATCCGGCAGAGAAGCATTCGATGAGGACTCCGGAACATTTGCGGTTGCCGATGAAAGAGCTGCCCAGTATGAAGAAGTCGCTATCGATGCCGGTTATGCTGAGATGGTTGAAAATGAAGATGGCGAAGAAGAACTTGCTATTCTTGATGAAACAGCATTTGCTGGCATCACGCTGGATGAAGCAATTGTCCATGATGAAGAAGGTGAAATTGTCGATGAGGAAGTCATTGCCAATTATTCCTTTGCCGAATATGAAGCTGACCGTGCTATCGAAGAACCGGATCCTGCTGCATACGGACCATGGGCTGACGGTTTACCGGTTGTTGTAGATAATTTCCTGACAAATATCAATTGTGCTGACTGGCTGCAGAGCCTGATCCTTGACGGTATTATCGCCGGTGTAGGTGCAGTGCTTGGTTTCTTGCCACAGATGCTTGTATTGTTCTTCTTCTTGGCAATTCTGGAAAGCTGTGGATATATGGCACGTATTGCGTTTGTCATGGACCGTATCTTCCGCAGATTCGGTTTATCCGGAAAAAGCTTTATTCCGATGCTTGTCGGAACAGGCTGTGGCGTACCTGGTGTTATGGCATCAAGAACAATTGAGAATGAACGTGACAGAAGAATGACAGTTATGACAACTACATTCGTGCCATGTGGTGCCAAGTTGCCGATTATCGCATTAATTGCAGGTTCCTTCTTTAATAAGAGCGGTCTTGTTGCGACATCCGCATATTTCCTCGGCGTTGGATCCATCATCGTATCCGGTATCATGTTGAAGAAGTTCAAGATGTTTGCAGGTGATCCGGCACCATTCGTTATGGAGCTTCCTGCATATCATATGCCGACTGTTTCCAATATCCTGCATTCCATGTGGGAGCGTGGTTCTTCCTTCGTCAAGAAGGCAGGTTCCATCATTCTCCTGGCAACAATCTTCGTATGGTTCACTTCCAGCTATGGCTTTACAGCGGATGGCTTCGGTGCATGCGAGATGGATGAATCCATTCTGGCTACTTTCGGTAATGCAGTGAAATGGATCTTCACACCTCTTGGATGGGGTGACTGGAAAGCTGCTGTTGCTACAGTAACAGGCTTAATCGCAAAAGAAAACGTTGTCGGTACAATGGGTGTCCTGTATGGTGCAGGCGAAGTTGCTGAAAACGGATGGGAAATCTTCGGTTCACTGAATGAGGCATTCGGCGGCAGTGCTGTTGCCGGCTATTCCTTCCTCGCATTCAACCTTCTGTGTGCTCCATGCTTTGCAGCGATCGGTGCGATCAGACGTGAGATGAACAGTGCTAAATGGACATGGTTTGCGATCGGCTACCAGTGTGGATGGGCTTATGTCGTATCCATGATCATTTACCAGTTCGGTGCATTTGCTGAAGGCCACGGAAATATCCTCGGTGCAATCGTTGCAGCTGCATTGTGTGCCGGTATCCTTTATCTCTTATTCAGACCATATAAAGAATCTTATAAATTGGAAACAGCTGTACAGGGATAATTTGATTACAAAGCATAAGGGTGCAGTGCAGACTGCACCCTTTATTTACGCAGAAAGGAATGTATGAGCAGGGAATTATCAAAAGCACAGATCAAATATCTTGTGGCCATGTATAAAATGGATCCCGAAGGGAAAGGGCTCCGCAGCATCTCCATATGCAGAGAACTGGATGTTTCAAGACCCAGTGCGCATGCGATGATTGAGAAACTGGATGATAAGGGATATGTCAAAAAAGAGTTTTATGGCATCGTTTATCTGACTAACAAGGGCGTTGCAGCAGGAAAATATTATATGGAGAAAAAAAGCGATTGACTTATATCGACTCCTTTAATAAAATAATTGATGGCACATTATGCCACAAATGTAGCCCCGGTAAATCTACATTATGGAGGTAAATGAAAAATGCGTCAAACAACGATGTTAAAACCTGCCGAAGTAAAACGTACATGGTACGTTGTGGATGGAACTGACCAGACGCTTGGTCGTCTCGCAAGCCAGGTCGCAGCTGTCCTCAGAGGCAAACACAAACCTACTTTTACACCTCACGTTGACTGTGGTGACTATGTCATCATCGTTAATGCTGACAAGATCAAAATCACCGGCGATCAGGATGAGAAGAAATTCTACTACAGCCATTCTGGATATCCGGGAGGATTGCGTGTAAGAAGTACAAAGGAAATGCGTGAAAAGTATACTGTTGAATGGGTTGAAAAAGCTGTTAAAGGTATGCTTCCACACAACAAGCTGGGCGATGTAATGCGTAAGCATGTATTCGTCTATGTCGGTCCGGATCATCCACATGCTGCGCAGAAGCCAGTGAAGATGGAAATCAAGAAGTAAGGGGGAATAAGATATGCCAACAAGTAAGAAAAAGATTATGTATCTTGGAACAGGCCGTCGTAAAAGTTCGGTCGCGCGTGTCTTCATGACTCCGGGAACTGGTGTTATCACAGTTAATGGACGTACACTGGAAGAGTATCTGCCACAGGCAACACTGCGCATGGTAGTCAACTCTCCGCTTGTACTCACTGAAACAAAAGATCAGTTTGACATTCAGATCAACGTCTATGGTGGTGGATTTACTGGACAGGCTGGCGCTATGCGTCACGGTATCTCCCGTGCACTGCTTGAAGCAAGCCCTGATTACAGACCGGTTTTGAAGAAGGCTGGTTTCCTGACACGTGACTCTCGTGTAAAAGAGAGAAAGAAGTACGGTTTGAAAGGTGCAAGAAGAGCACCGCAGTACTCAAAGCGTTAAAAACTTTGTTTATTGGACAACACGTTGGAATGGTCTTTCCTTTATGGAAAGACTTTTTCTTTTTTTTGAAAAAAATGCATGTTTTTTCTCTATAAATATAATAGGAGGAAAATATGTTTCGGAAAATATGTGCAATATTCACGCAGGATCTGACGTACCTGCAAGAAAAGGAATTGGAAGAAGCTTTGTATCATGGCCTCAGTGATCGTCAGATAGCATTTTTAAGCAGACAGGGTTGGAATCATGAAAAGATGCATGAAGCCCGGTTGTGTCTACAGGATGGTATTCCCATCAAACAGATCAAAAAGCTTATGAGACTGGAAACAGATGAGATCCGCACGAAGAGAAAACAGATAGAAAGAGGTGAGATTGTTGAATTGAAATCCTTCCGTTGGGAAACGTTGTCCATGTGCATGGTTTCTATTGGTGTGATCTGCTTACTGTTAAGCGGTTTTATACAGAGCCGCAACAAACCGTATTTGCATCTGAAGACGGATTCCGTTCAGCTGAAGAAAGGAGAGACATTTGATCCGATGTCATATGTAGAATCGTATTCTTCATCACACAGTCGGCTTTATCTGCCTGAAGCTGTGAATACGTCAAAGGAGGGTTCGTATATGGTTGTGTATAAGCTTGTTCACGGAAATCAGGAAATCATTGCATCCATGAAAATACAGGTAACCGATTGACCATGAGGTTTTACATGCAGATACAATGAAGTCTAAAAAATCTTCATTCTCAGTAATGAAGATTTTTCTTTCTTTTTCATATCGAATCTGCTAATATAATAAAGCATTTGCGGATATGGCGGAACTGGCAGACGCGCCAGATTTAGGATCTGGTTCCTAGGAGTGCAGGTTCGATTCCTGTTATCCGCACTGTTTATGTACAAAAATGAGATCCGGACTTCTGAGTTAGGAGACTGGGATCTCATTTTTATGTGTCACGTATTCAAAATTGAATTCACTTATTCTTTTCCGCCGATGATTCTTCCGTCTTCCATGACAATCATCCTGTCAGCACGATGTGCAAGCGTCTGATCATGTGTGCCAAACAATACAGTTGTCTTTGTTTTTCTGGCAGCGTCTTCAAACATGCGGAATACCGTTTCCGCATTTTTGCTGTCCAGGTTTCCGGTGGCTTCATCTGCCAGCACAATGCTGGGTTTCAGTATAAAAGCACGGGCTATTGCGGCTCTTTGCTGCTGACCGCCGGAGCACTGCAAAGGATATTTATCCAGTATTCCTTCGATATCCAGAAGCCTGATCAGCCCCTCAAAATATGTCTGATCACATTCCGAATCTGCCAGGCGGCATGGAATCAGGATGTTATCGCGGATTGTATATTCATGAATGAGTTTGTAATCCTGCCATATAAAACCGATATTCCTGAGCCGGAAAGCACTTCTTTCTTCATCGTCTGAATTGATTTCCCGGCCGTTCAGTCTGATGATGCCGCTGTCCTGCATCTCCTGCAGACCAAGCAGTCTCAGCAAAGTGCTTTTGCCGCTTCCGCTCTTGCCTGTCAAAGCATTAACTGTACCTTCTTCAATGGAAAGTGTTATGTGATTCACTGCGTGTACAGGTTCATTTTTTACTCCATAAGTTTTGCAGAGATCAGTCACTTCTATCATTTTCATGATCAGCCCTCCAGATTTTCATACGGCTCCTTGCTGAGCCATGCAGCATAAGCCGTTCTCTTCAGAATCATTACCGCACAGGCAACGCATACAGCAGTACCTGTAATCGGCAGCCATGCGTAATTCCATCGCACATTTACAATCACATCACACTTCAGCATCTCAAATATTTTCAGTTTCGCTGGCCCATGATTCATATAACTGACAATGCCGCAATGCACTGCGATTGAAACAAGTGCACAGACTGCGATCACTCCTGCATCTCTTTTCAGATATGCATTCCGGAGCTTTGATGATGAAATACCCAATCCTCTTAATATACCGATTCTGTTTTTTTCAGTTTCGTTTTTCAGATTTTCCACATGAATCAGCAGGAGAATAGTTACTGCCGCTGTCAATGCACCGGCCAGAAGGATCAGCTGAGCATTGAATACCGACTGTTCATAAATCTGACTTACCAAAGCATAAGTATCACCTGAAAGTCTGCCGCCGCTTTCAACCGCAGCCGCGGAAATGGACCGTCTCACTGATTCAGGAGTATCGTCTTCCAGTCTGAGGTTTACTCTTGTCACCTCACCGCTATATTGAGGATTCTGTTTCCGGTAATAGTTTTCTGACACGATCAGCGTACCCGGCATGAGCAAGGTATTGTTTGTCAGCAGGGATTCCGGCTGAATCCGGCGGATCGTTTCCAGAATCATTGTCGGATGATCATCAATCTGCACTTCATGTCCGGCTTCAAGCGAAGTGATTTCTGAAATTGTATAGGAATAGTCATACATTCCGTTTTCCTGTTTCACATAACCGGGCAGATAAAACAGGATGCCGTCTCCGTTTACAAATGCATTCTGCAATTCTTTATTCAGACCGTATGTTTTCCAGAGAGTCTCAGTTTCCCATTCGGGGATGACAGCCGCCTGCATGCCAACAACACCCTTCTCATAGCGCATCAGGAATCCCGGCTGTTCCATTACGGCATTCAGTACCGGATCGTTCATTGTCTCTTCGGATGAAACACGATGAAATGACGGATCCAGATAATATGCAGCTGTTTCTGTCACATATGGAATCTCTTTCAGTTTTATCATGATTCCGCAGGACATTCCCTGATCTGCCTGTATATTCATCGCTGTATAAGGCCTGTTGATGTTGTATTTCAGCATCTGCCAGTCAGCTGCAGTGATTGAAGCGGATGCACTTAAGAACAGCAGTCCGATCAGAACAGCTTCTCTGATTTCCAAAGCAGAGGCGATTGTGAACCGTCTGCTCTTACGTACCGTCTTAGCAGTCTCACCTTTAATACTGGATGACTTCAGCTGCACATACAGGATCATATGCAGCAGAATCAGAACAGCAATGACAATCCCGTATACACCTGCCTTTATATGCAGATGCGCAGCGCAGCTGTATATGAATGTAACTATGAGCAATGCAAAGACCATCGGAATATCCGCACATATCAAAATCAGTACATTCAGCATACCCCGGATTTTCACACGCGGTGCTCCCAGAAGGATGAGCGTTTTGACGGCACTGCGGATGCTTTTGCCATACAGATGATTCAGGAAAAAGATCAGAAGTATACAGACAATTGTAAATATTGCTCTGATTCCATACAGACCATAATCGGAGTCATATTGCTCAGGCCACGCATATTCATTAACAACCAGCATTTCTGATTCCCGGCCTCTGAACTGCATGAGCTGCTTCTCTGACATTCCGTATAAAAATGTCTGTATGTGGTCATCAGTAAATCTTCCGCATGTATCACTGCATATCACATCGATCAGCAGATTCCCTCCGGAAAACCAGTAACTGTCATAAGAAGGGAGAATTCCGGTGATAACAAATGAATCTGTGTGAATCTCCTGACTGTCTTCTGCTTCTTTCCACTTCAGATCCACGCTTTGATCCACATCATATGTTTTTCCCAATGTATCCAGCATGGACAATGTCACGGCTATTTCATTATCTTTTTCAGGCAGTCTTCCTTCGATCAGAGAAATATTGTTTGACGCAAGAAAATCTGACGGCATTGTTCCAACTGCACCGATCACCTGCTCTTCGCCATTGACAGCAAGTGCTTTCCGGTGAAGCTGCCAGGATAATCCATAATCTGTCTTCCCCTCAAAATCAGCCACCTGCCAGTTTCCATACAGCTCCTTCAGCTTTTCAGAAGAGGCATTCTGCATCTGTATGATCTGAAAAGTCAGACAACAGAAAAAAGCCGTCAGAATAAACACACCTGCCGAAAACAGAATGGACGGCTTACGATTCCCCTTCATCAATCTGAAAGAGAGTTTTAATATATTATTTCTTTTATTCATTGACTTGCGCCTCGTTTCCAGGAGCAAAACGTTATAACCTTGAAAAAAAAGCTGTTGAAGGATATTTGATTCGTTTCTGTTCTCAACTATATTATACTCCGTTAACATATTCTCTTATTATTATGTAAATGCAATTTAAAGGAATATTAAAATTTCTGAATGTAATAATTCATCAATGCAGTTATGCTATAATCTTACGTGTCGAAGCCAAAAAGATCTTACGCGGTGTCAGCCGATGACATTACGAAAGATCAATCGTTACAGGCATTCATGATTCAAAAGATTATTTCAGGCACCGATCTTACGCACTCCGGAGTTTTAGGATCTGGTTCCTAGGAGTGCAGGTTCGATTCCTGTTATCCGCATCGCTAAGCCTGGTAAAACAGGTTTTTTTTATAAACAAAAAGAGAAGCGGTTTGCTTCTCTTTATTTTTCCAACATCATATTGGCAATTTTCTTTGCATAGGCAACAGGATCGCTGATCGGCAAACCCTGAATCAAGAGTGCCTGATTGTAAAGAATATCGGTGTAATCGTCCAGTTTTTCAGGCTCTTCTTTATAAACAGATTGCAGTTTTGCGAAAATCGGGTGATCCGGATTGATTTCGAGAATCTTTGTGGCCTTGATACCGTTCATTCTGTTCATCGGATCATTTGCCATGTATTTTTCCATTTCGAGGGAAACACCTTCATCTGCTACGATGCATACCGGATCATCTGTCAGTCTGGATGAAATGCGGACTTCCTTGACCTGGTTTCCAAGGGCTTCCTTCATCTTGTCAAGCATGTCCTTGTTTTCCTGTGTCTTTTCTTCCTTTTCCTTCTTTTCATCTTCGTTGTCGAGATCAAGATCTGCCTTGTTGACAGACTGGAACTGTTTTTCTTTGTAGTTCTGCAGAATGCCGGATACAAATTCATCTCTTTCATCAAGGAAGTAGAGAACCTCATATCCTTTTTCATGGATTTTCTTTAATACAGGGAGCTTTTCAATCTCTTCAATGGATGTGCCGCATGCATAATAGATGGCTTTCTGCTCTTCGGGCATGCGCTCCACATATTCATTGAGGGTGACATATTTGCCTTCCTTGCTGGAGCGGAAGAGGATCAGATCCTGTAATCTGTCCTTGTTCATGCCATAATCCTTATAGATGCCATACTTGAGATTTAAACCGAAATTGTCAAAGAATTTTTCATAGTCTTCTCTTTCGTTTTTCAGCATATCTTCAAGATAGGACTGGATCTTTTTGGTGATGGATTTTGCCAGCATCTTCACCTGACGGTCCTGCTGCAGGATTTCACGTGAGATATTCAGATTGAGATCATCGCTGTCAATCAATCCCTGTACAAAGCGGAACTCATCCGGTAGCAGGTCTTTTGCCTTGTCGAGAATATATACACCTTTTGAATACAGCTGCAGTCCGGGTTCAAAGTCCTGATAATAGAAGTTGTACGGTGTCTTGGAAGGAATGAACATCAAGGCAGTGTAAGAAAGATTTCCTTCAACGGAATAGTGGATGACTTTTTGCGGATCCTCCCAGTCATTGAACTTGGACTTGTAGAATTCGTTGTACTCTTCATCCTTGATAGAGGATTTGGACTTCTTCCACAGAGGAATCATGGAGTTTAAAGTTTCCATTTCTTTTGTATCGATTGTCTTTCCTTCATCCGTAGGATCAGGAATGGATTTTGTGACTTCCATCTGAATCGGATATCTTACATAATCTGAGTATTTCTTGACAAGATTGCGGATGGTATATTCCTCAAGATATGTGGAATAGTTTTCATCTTCCGTATCATCCTTCAATTCAAGCGTGATGCGTGTGCCGATTTCCGGCTTGTCGATTTCGGAAATGACATAACCTTCCTCGCCGCTGCTTGTCCAGCTGTAGGCCTTGTCGGAAAGGGCATTTCTGGATTCTACCACAATGCGCTTGGAAACCATGAATGCGCTGTAGAAACCGACACCGAACTGTCCGATAATATCGATGTTGTCCTCAGCTTTTTCCAACTGCTTTCTGAATTCGGCAGAACCGCTTTTTGCGATTGTTCCGAGGTTGTTTTCCAAATCTTCTTCCGTCATTCCGATGCCGGTATCCTCAATGATCAGCTGGCGCTTTTCCTTATCCTGCGTCAAAGTGATTGTCAGATCCTTGCGGTCAACGGTATGCTCTTTGTCTGTCAAAGAGAGATAGTGTCTTTTATCCAGTGCATCGGATGCATTGGAGATCAGTTCCCTGAGGAAGATTTCCTTGTTTGTATAGATGGAATTGATCATTAATTCAAGTAATCGTTTCGATTCTGCTTTAAACTGTTTTACTGGCATATTTACCTCCTGTTTTAGCACTCTTATTGTTTGACTGCTAAATATACTACCACTAACACGAGAATAATGCAAATCTTTTTGTCGGTTGCAATTTTGTAAATGAATGTTTATCATTTTCTTGTAAGTTTTTATACAGATCCGGACTAATCGGACGATATCATATTATTTGGGAGAATTATATGAATGTGAAGGATTGTGAGAAAATAAAAACAATGCATATCATGCTTGCAGCTATGCGTGTGCAGATCGGAATGCATCAGACAGATGTCTCGGAATATCTGGATGTGAACAACAGAATGATTTCAGCTTATGAAAATGGATGGAACAATCCGGATATTTTTGAATTTTCGAAATTGTGCAAGCTGTATGGCATTCCTTTTTTGGATGCAAATGATGCAGCATTCATGATGAATACAGTTGAAAACAAAGATGAAATCAGGCTTTTACAGTGGTTCAGAAGACAGCCTGATTATGTAAAAAATATGATTCACAACTGTTTATGCAATTCATCCGTCTGATGGATTTATGGTATGATATTGACATGAAAGAGATTGATGTAAAAAGAATAGGGGATAAAACAGAAGAACTGTTTGGCAGAATTGCCTACCGATATCCCGAAATGATTATGGATGCAATCCATCAAGCGCATCAGGAAGAGACGAATTCAAGGGCCTGCAATGTATTTTCAATGCTTAAGGAGAATGCTCGTATTGCGGTTGAAGAACACATTCCGATCTGCCAGGATACCGGCATGGCTGTCGTATGGCTTTCGATCGGACAGGATGTACATCTGACAGGAGGAGATGTCAATACTGCAATTCACGAAGCTGTCGGCAGAAGCTATACAGGCAATGCTTTAAGGGCATCGGTTGTAGATGATCCGCTGTATGCGCGCAAGAATACGAAAAACAACACGCCGGCTTTAATCCATACCCGGATTGTTCCCGGTGATACGGTAACAATTGAGGTTATGGCAAAGGGGTTTGGCTCGGAAAATAAGTCACAGTTAAAAATGCTGACACCTGCCATGGGTGTGGAAGGCGTGAAAGAGTTTGTCGTGGAAACCGTGAGAAAAGCCGGACCGGATGCCTGTCCGCCATACGTGGTCGGTGTCGGTATCGGTGGGGATTTTGAATCCTGCGCCGAGATGTCCAAGAGAGCGTTGTTAAGAGAAGAGCCACAAGAAGATCCCCAATACAATCAATTGGAAAAGGAGCTTCTTGAAAGCATAAATCAGCTAAATATCGGACCAATGGGATATGGTGGCAAAGCCACGGCATTAAAAGTCATGGTGGAATATGCACCTACACATATTGCCGGACTTCCTTGTGCCGTGAATATCTGCTGCCATGTATGCCGGCATGCAAAGGCGGTGATTGAATGAAACGGATAAATTTGCCTTTAAGTGAAGAAGATCTGAAAGATCTGCATGCGGGAGATGCCGTACTATTGAATGGTGAGATATATACCGCAAGGGATGCTGCTCACAAGCGGATGCATGAATGCATTGCGCAGGGAAAAGAACTGCCTTTTGATATCCGTCAGGCAATGATCTACTATGTCGGACCGACGCCGGCTACGGAAGGCCGTGCAATCGGTTCAGCCGGGCCGACCACTTCCTCACGCATGGATCCATATGTGGAGGAGCTGCTGGAAAAAGGATTGGGAGGCATGATCGGCAAGGGCAGAAGAAGCCTGCCGGTAAAGGATGCAGTAAAGAAACATAAAGCGGTGTATTTTGTGGCAGTCGGCGGAGCCGGTGCATTATTATCCAAAAGCATCATCAAAGGAGAACCGGTTGCCTATGAGGATCTGCTGGCTGAAGCAATTACAAAACTGACCGTCAGGGATTTCCCTTGTTTTGTGGGACTTGACATTTACGGAAAGGATATCTATGATCATGATGAGTCATAGGGGGGAAGTATGGAAGTATTCATTGAACTATTGCGCACCGGACTGGTTTACATTGTGGAAATTGCCAGTACATTGCTTGAGTTATTCGGTGTAGCCATTCTGCTGTTTACCGGTGTAAAAGCCTTTCTGGGATGGATGCACAAGGAAGAGGAATCCGGTTTGAATCTGGCTGAATCCATTGCCATGGCACTCGAATTCCTGTTGGCTGCCGAGGTTATGCATACCGTTCTTGCAGATGAGGTTTCTGATCTGATCATCTTAGGTGCATTAGTTGTATTGCGGGCAGTCATGACCGTTGAAATCCATTGGGAATTAAAAGAAGAAAAGAAAAACCTGGAGTAAAAAAGAACAAGGAATCTAAGCGGATTCCTTGTTTTTCTGATAGATCTGAATGACAAACTGCGCCCTGATATCCATGGCTTCTATTCTTTTCAGCTTTTGCACATCATCAATGCCGGTATGGAAAGCATACGGTGTCATCATAAACAGGTTTTGCAATGCATCGTTGTCAGCGTGGAATGTATTTTCAATTTCCATCTGATGAACCAGCGGAAAGGGAAGATCCTGCCGCTTGACTTCATTGACATAGGCTTTTTCATACAGAGCTTCCTTGAATTCGATCAAGTGAAGCGGCCCCGGTGAAACATAGATGAAATATCCGTTATCTTTTAGCAGACGGTCGATTTCCTTTGATGCAGTCGGAGCAAAGCAGGTCAGAATGGTATCCGCACAACGGTCTGCAAGGGGAACGTTAAAAATGGAGGCTACAACGTATTGTGTGGAAGGATCGTGTTTTGCGGCATATTTCAAAGCATCCTTGGATAAGTCAAAGCCGAATTTTTCTTCTGCGGTTAAAGCGGCAGTATAATACCCATTGCCACAGCCTAAATCGGAAATGATGGAGGAATGCAACTCTCTTGTCAATGCGGAAAGCTTTTCCTGTAAAAAGGCATATGCACCGGTATTGAGAAAAGCAATTCTTGCCTTTGACATTTCCGCATTATCTCCATGATTTTTCTTTTGGGAGATCATCAGATTCAGATAGCCGCTTTTTGCATAATCAAAGTGGTGGTTGTTGCCGCAAAGGGCTTCTTTATTGTTGCGTATTAAAGGTTTCTTGCATACGGGACAGATTAATTTCATGAGAGCATTATACCATATTCTCCCCATATTTCTATTGACTGGCGGTCAGTGGGGTAGTAATATAGTCATGGAGGTAGAACATGGTTGGAAATAAAGACAATGAACAAAGAAGAAATGAATTTATGGATGCCGCTGAGAAACTGTTTCGTGAAAACGGAATTGTGGATACAACCGTAAGTTCCATTGTCAATGAAATGAATGTTGCAAAAGGCCTCTTCTATTATTATTTCAATTCCAAAGATGATCTGATTGAAGCGATCAGTGATAAATATGCGGAAAAATTCAAAACGATGATGGAGGGATCGGCTGATCCGAAAGATTACAGTGAGAAGCTGATGCAGTTTGTGGATAACAGTGTAAACTCTTTCCAAAATCTTGTAACAAAGCTGCATGTGGACGGTGACGTGGACTTGTCACAGATCGCAACCCGTTCCATGGATGAAGCGAAAGAAACTGCTTCTAAAACACTTCAGGAACTTCTGGAAGAGGGGAACAGGCTTGGAGAACTGCAGATAAAGCATGTCAAATATCTTTCGGATATTCTGATCAGCGGTATCGCGAATCTTGCAGAGCAGGGAGAGGCCACAGCGGAAGAAATGAAAGAGATTATTATGAATCTGATTGACAGAGAAGGAGAAAAGTAAAAATGGATGAACTCAACAACAAGATCAACGACCTGGCGGACAAGGCAGTGAAAAAATTACAGGATAGCTCCAAAGCTGTCATTGGGATGCTGGATATTGAAAAGCAGAAAGCAGAGATCCGTTCAGAAATCGGACATGCTTCAAGGGACCTGCAGAAGGCATATGAAAAACTCGGCAGGGACTATTATACATATAAAGTTACAGGAAGAATCATTGAGACAGAGAAGGACATGATGGATCTGATTCGTACAAAAGAAAAGATCATCGAGCTTCTCAATGAAAAACTCGACAATCTGGATAAGGAGAATTAATTCTCCTTTTTTCTTTGCATATAGGAATAGATACAACCACAGTAATCCTGATGATATAAATCCAGTTCCTTTACAATTTCATCCCTTCTGACCTGTCCGCCTTTCTTTTTGAAGTCCGAACAGAAATATCTGACAGAAGGGTATTTATTCTGCAGTTCAAGACCGATCTCATTGAGCTTTTGGCTGTCCTTCTGACGTGAGATGGTCATGACGGTTGTGAAGTAGTCATAGTGATGTTCAAGCGCATATTGGTAGGCTTCTTCCATTCTTTTGCGGTAGCAGAAGAAGCATCTTTCCCATCCTTCAGGATCATCCTTCATGGGCTCTAGTTCCTTTGTGTAGGAAACGTTATCGTACGGTGTAACAATTAATGAAATATCATCATATCCTTTCAGGACAAGAAGTTTTTTTAATTCTTCCAGTCTTCTGGTATATTCCTGTTCGGGATAGATATTGGCGTTATTGAAAATGATCGTGATCTCAAAGATATCATGAAGAAATTCAAGCGGCCATCCGGCACAGGGGCCGCAACACGCATGTAAGAGGATTCTCGGCTTATGATCAAATTCTTTTTTGATTTTTTCAATCTCCTGCAGGGAAGAAAGGTAATAGTTTGTCTTATTTGACGCCTTCCTGCTTTTCAGGTAGGCAATATATGCTTCCTTATTCATTGAGAATCAGCATGCAATCGCCGAAGGAGAAGAAACGATAACGTTCTTCAACTGCATGGCGATATGCCTCAAACGTTAATGCTTTGCCTGCAAAGGAGGAGATCATCATAATCAGCGTGGATTTAGGCAGATGGAAATTGGTCAGTATGCAGTCGGCTGTATGCCATTCATAGCCGGGATAGATAAACAGTGTCGTTTCGCCAGAGCATTCCTCAAATCTGCCGAAGCGGTTGTACACGGATTCCAGTGTCCTGACGGAAGTTGTACCGATCGCAATGATTCGGCGGTTTTCAGCCTTTGCCTGATTCAGAATATCTGCAGTTTCCTTTGACATGAAGTAGACTTCTTCATGCATGATGTGATCTTCTACATTTTCCGTATCCATCGGCCTGAAAGTGCCAAGACCTACGTGCAATGTCACATCGCATACGATAACACCTTTTTCTCTTAATTGGGCAAATACCTCATCGGTAAAGTGAAGGCCTGCAGTAGGTGCTGCAGCGGAACCTCTGACTTTTGCATAAACAGTCTGATAGCGTTCCGGATCATCCAGCTTCTCCTTGATATAAGGGGGAAGGGGCACATTGCCCAGTTCATCGAGAATCTCATTGAAGATCCCTTCATACAGCATCTTCATCTTCCGGATTCCTTTTTCACCAAATCCCACGCATTGTGCTTTCAGCCTGCCGTCTCCAAAGGAGATGATCGTATCCATCTTGATGACTTTGGCATTGCCTGCCAGACATTCCCAGACATCATCTTCCAATTGTCTCAGCAGTAACAGCTCGACATGTGCGCCTGTTTGTTCCTTCGTGCCAAAAAGGCGTGCCGGAATGACCCTGGTGTTATTCCTGACCAAAACATCTCCTTCATGCAGATATTCGGTGATATCGTAGAAATGCCTGTCCTCATAAGTGTTATTGCCTTTGTGTACCACCAGCATCCTGCTTTCCTTGCGGTTGGCAAGAGGTGTCTGGGCAATCAGCTCCTTGGGCAAATCATAGTCAAATTCAGTCGTTTTCATTAAAAACCTCTTTCATCAAATTTCATCGTGGACAATACCTCATTCTTGAAATCAAGATAACGGTCTTCACGAATGGCAAGCCTTGCTTCTTCCATCAGCCTGATTAAGAAACGGATGTTATGCAAAGACATCAGTCTTGTGCCGAATCCTTCATCTGTTCTGAAGAGGTGGTGAAGATAGGCTTTTGTATAATTCCTGCAGCAGTAGCAGTCACATGCGGGATCGAGACTTGTAAAGTCTTCCTTGAACATCGCCTTGCGGATATTCAGCCTGCCGTTGGAAGTGATCAATGTGCCATGGCGCGCGATACGTGTCGGCAAGACACAGTCGCACATATCGATATTCAAAGAGATCGCTTCGAGAAGATCGTTGACGGCACCGACACCCATCAGATATCTCGGCTTATCAAAAGGCAGGTTCTCGCAAGACCATCTTGTCATTCTGACCATGGTTTCCTTGTCTTCCCCGACAGATGTTCCGCCGATTGCGTATCCGTCAAAGTCCATTTCCACAAGCTTGTCAGCGCAATACTTTCTTAAATCTTCATAATTGCCGCCCTGGACGATGCCGAACAATGCCTGAGTTTCCGGTTTTTTGTTTGCATCCTTGCCGCGCTTTGCCCAGCGCAATGTTCTCATCATGGAAGCCTCGGCGTATTCCCTTGTGGCAGGATAGGGGATGCATTCATCAAAAGACATCATGATATCCGCACCGATTTTATTCTGTATTTCTATGGATTTTTCCGGTGAAAGAAACAGCATGTCACCGTTTAATGTGTTTTTAAAAGTGACGCCTTCTTCCGTGATCTTTCTTGTATCGGCTAGGGAGAATACCTGAAATCCGCCGCTGTCCGTCAACATCGGGCCATGGTAATTCATGAATTTCTGCACACCGCCGGCATGATCCACAACATCTTCCCCGGGCCTCAGCCAAAGATGATATGTATTTGCCAAGACAATGCCTGCACCAAGATCATAGAGTTCTTCCGGCGAAACGAACTTGACGGTTGCCTGTGTGCCGACAGGCATGAACATCGGGGTTTCCACATCGCCATGAGGCGTGTGGAGGATACCGGTTCTTGCGCCGGACTGCTTGCAGATATGCGTGACTTCAAATGAAATTGGCTTCATGGGATTCTCCTTTATAAAACATACAATAGTATAACTGATTTTGCTTTTCTTTCAACTCATACAGAAGAAAAAAGCGGTAGACCGCTTTTATTCAACTGATTCAAAACGAATGATTTTGGCCGGAATCTCTTCAGACAGTCCGACAGAGTAGGAATCGCTGAAGACAACAGATCCTTTAATGCGTTTGACACTGTCAAACATGACTGTATCCAACGTTTTGGCGACATCGTATTGTGATGTCTGTGCATTTTCATCAAAGTATTTCACATAGTCTGCCGTGTCGACATATACCCAGTAAACATTTTCGTTTTCATCTTCCGTATAACAGACAAATCCGTTATATGCGCCAAGGTTGTTTGAGGAAATCGTATAGTATGGCATAATGCCTATCAGATCTGCATATACCGGTTCGCCGCCTTTGATATCCTCAGTGAATAACTGTGCTTCACCGGCTTCTCCCAATGCATCCAATGAAGAACATTCAATCAGCAGGTCACCTGTTGTCTCGGAAAGATTGTCGGTAACAGAATCTGCAGTTATAACTGTGCCATGGATTCTTCTTGCCGGGGAATAATAGATCGTATTATAACTGCCCATGACATTGGAGACGATGACATTGCTCAGATCAAGATCAGGATCAATTTCCTTTTTATATTCATCAACCGTGAACATGACATGGATCAGATCTCCGTCACTGGTAAAAGCTTCGGCAACGATATCCGAATAATTCTTGTTGATATGCATTTTTTCTGATTCGTCATAAATGCCCGATACCGGGGCAAAGGAAACAACATCGACGTATACTGCATCTCCGGCAGCAGATGCGGAAGAATAGGCTTCTTCAGCTTTTGACGCGGATTTGGAACCGGAACAGGCGGCAAGAAACAGGCATACCGCTGCTAAGAATGATTTGAATTGTTGTGTTTTCATAATTATGTACTCCTTGTGTATATCTATTGTATCATCTTCGGATTTCAAAAGAAAAGATGATATAATAAAGTTATGAAATCGCAGCGAATAAAAATCAGAAATCTTGATCAAGACGGGAAAAAAATGAAGACGATCCATGTGAAGCCGACACCGGCTTTGGCCATCATGCTTGTCATGGGGGTTGCTTTAATGGTCATGAAATCATATATGTTACTGGCTGGGCTGGCAATGGTACTTCTTGCCTTGTTTGCCTTAACGGTTATGCCGGACCGCAATCTTTGTTCCTTTTGTCCTGAGTATCTGGTTTTATACAACTGTAGGGATAAAGCGGAATGTATGGTGATCTATTGGGAGGATATCGTCAACTGGCAGTATGAATGGTCGCCGGTAGTCGACCGTTTTGCGGTAACACTGGTTGACGGGCATACGGAAATCCAGGAAGTCTATGCCAAAGGAAGAATACAGAGAGCGATGAATCACTATGCTCCCGGCAAAGAAAAAAAGAGTAAGATGAAACAGGCAGGTAAATGATGAAATTGATAGATCCGACAGCAGTAGAAGAATGCCGCAAAGCAATGGTTGCGGAAAAAGACTATGATGATATGAGTCTGATTTTTGACATGTTTTCCGACAGCACAAGATTGAAAATCATGAATGCCCTGTTTACCCATGAATTATGTGTAGGGGACCTTGCGGCATTGTTGGAAATGAGCACCAGTGCCATCAGCCATCAGCTTTCGTCTTTAAAGAAGACAAGGCTTGTGGCAACAAGAAAGATCGGCAAGCATGTCTATTATTCCATGGCTGACGAGCACATCAAAAATATTTACAAGATGGCATATGAGCATATACAGGAATGATGTCAAAGTAGTTTCCATTGACTTTGAAACCGCAAATTTCAAGCCAGCCAGTGTCTGCTCGGTTGGCTTGTGCACCCTTGAAGACGGGGCGATAGAGGAAACATATTACAGTCTGATCAAGCCGGAAAGAAATGTCGGATGGTTTTCACGAAGAAACATTGAGATTCACGGCATAACGCAACAGGATGTGATGCATGCACCATCGTTTGAAAAGGTATATGCCGATATGCTGGATATCTTTGATCATGCAATCATTACGGCACATAATGCAAGATTTGATATGGGCTGTTTGAAAGCCGCCTGTATCAATACAGGCAGAAAGATTCCGTATCTGGAATACTTTGATACCGTTGAGCTCAGCAGAAAAGTATTCCCGGGACTTGAACGGCACAGTCTGGATTGTGTATGTCATTATTTAAATGTCGAATTAAACCATCACAATGCCATGAGCGATGCCTATGGATGTCTGATGATTGTCGTACAGGCAATGAATCTGACGGGCATCTATGATGTACATGAGATGCTGAAGGCATGTAAAACAAAGATCTATACTCTGTAAATTAATGCATGCATGTATGAAAAATTTTCAAAATATATTGAAATTTATTTACAAAAAGACATTCATCCTTTATAATGTGTGTGCTTTTTGGTGAGGTCAACATGTCAAATTATGAAAACAATGCCTATTTCTGGCAAAAGGTGGATACTTTATATTTATCCAGCGGATTTACCCTGACACGCAAAAAAGGGGACGTGCATCCTGTTTTTAAAAATCTGATTTATCCGACAGATTACGGTCATGCCAAGGATACACAGAGTGTCAGCGGCGAAGGTGTCTCTGTTTATGCAGGAAGCCTGAACAGATATTCCATTACTGCTCTTGTGGTAGCTGCAGATATTCTATCCAAGGAACTGGATGTCAAGATTCTTGTAGGTTGCACAGAAGAAGAAGTAGATGATGTCCTGAGGTTTTTGAACCAGACGGACTATCAGAAGACTGTATTAATCCGCAGGGGCATGGAGATCCCATCTTGGGGTGTTACGGATATTTAAAAAGGAAGCGTTGAGCTTCCTTTTATAATCAATACGGTGATCCGCTGAAATTGATGTTGAAATCACTCTTGTCATGGTGATCGAGCAGTCTGCATGCCTTGAATATGGCCTTTCCGTAGAGCTCGGGAAATGATGCAGAGATTGTCTTTGTCTCATCAAAGATGAGCGGATATTTCTTATGATCCAGATTGATGATGGAGAAATCTGTTTTATTCACCAGCATCATTCCGGATATACCATGAGGCATCTTGAACATTGTCTCCATGCGATGGATCAAATTGTATGTTGTCTGACGCGGAGCGATGAAATGCGTCCAGGATGAGATCTCCTGAATGGCTGTATAGACATCAATAACTTTCACATCAATGTTGAAGATTTTCTTCAGCATTTTAAAATACATCACGGAAAGTTTCTTACGGTCGTTATGGGAGACATGGATATCTTTATAGACATCATAAGAAGAGATCTTTCTTCCTCTCTGGTTTAACAGCCATACATCGATAGCACCTTCGGAAGTGACATGGATCACGCCTTCATTGTCACCGGTCTCCAGAGACTTGCTTCTGGCATAGGCAAAGATCAAAGGGTGTGCTTGTGAATCTAATGCATAGTGGCAAAGATAACCGAGATAATAACTGAACAGGTCCCTGTCATTTGCGGAATATTCCTCAAAGAACTGAATGACATCCCAAATCTTTTCTTCATGAAGCATGTCTCCGTATTTCTTTAATGATCCGGGAAGGACGGAAGCCCTGTGAAAAAACAACATGTCTGGTCCTTGCGAACCTAAATAGAACATATGTTTGTTTGTGATTTCGTTCTGAATCTGTTGCGGAAGTCTTTCATAAACTTCCTTGGCAAAAATCACATGGGTAGTAGCAGCAGGCATATCTTCATCCTATCCAAATCAGGCCTGAACCTGATCTATAATCTCTTTCATCTTTTGTGCAAGGCCGTAGACCTTGTTGACGGGGAGGGAACAAACTGCGACACGAATGCCGAGATTTACCTGGATTGTGTAAATGTGCTCGTCCATGAGTGCTGCATGTACTTTATCGCGCATTTCATTGTCCTTCATGACAAGGGTGACAAAGAATCCTTCTTTGTATGGATAGGTTTCCAGACCGCATTCCTGTGCCTCTTTTAAGAAGAGGGCGGAACGCTTTTTCATTAAGTCAATATATCCCTGTTTCTCTTTTAAGAAGGCATCCTTGTTTTCATTGACAACCCATGTGAAGTTTTCCATGGCGGCATTGGGAATATTGGACCAGGTTGCTCTGGCTTTTTTCTCCATGACGATTTCAACATCATCCACTTTTTCAGGATCTTTGCCTAAGACAATTGCCGCTCCGCAACGCAAGCCGTAGGAAGTGACGGTCTTGGAACAGCTGAAGGCGACACAGATCAAGACATTGTCAGTGATATCATTGAAGGTATTCATGTAGCTTCTGGAAGCAGCCAGGTCGTTGGAATAATCAATATAAGCGATGTCATCAATGACGATGCATGGATGTGTCTTTGAACATTCATTCAGGAAAGCAATGAGATCTTTCCATTCTTCCACGGTCATGGAATAGCCTGTCGGATTATGGCATGGATCATTGATGGCGATGACGACTCTTTCCTGCTTCTTCATCATTTCCGATACTTTTTCTTTCAGTCCTTTTAAATCAAAGGCATCACCGTCAAACATATTGTAACTGGTAGAGTTGATGCCATTTTCCTGTGCCATTAAGGCATAGCTTTCCCACCCTATATTTGGATATAACAATGTTTCTCCGGCATCGAGGAATGTTGTGATGGCAGTGGATACTGCACCGCTTCCACCGGGCGTTGCGATAACGCTGCTGTTCAAATGCAAGTCTGCACCCTGGGTGGCCCATTCATATACTGATTTGCGGAAGGAAGGGTTGCCTGTAAAACTGGAGGCATAAGCTGCCTTCACACGGTGATCGATATTGTCATAATGATTGAATACGCTATCGTATGCGACAAGTTTGCCGTCTTCGTCAAAAAGCGATCCGAGGGTTGCGTCTGTAGCGATGTCAGGTCCATTCTCGGCAATGTCTTTTCTTGCCTTAGCAACAATGCCGAAAACGGTGTCTGCATAGCGGGATAGGTTTGCGCTGTTCTTTGTGAATTTCATAAGTATCTCCTATTCTGTAAATAAATATGTCCCGATACGGACCATATTGCTGCCATGGGAAAGGGCGATCGGATAATCATCGCTCATGCCCATTGACAGGATGCGGATATCTTCCTCAGGGAATGCCTCCCTGATTTGATGAAACAGCCGGCTTGCTTCTTCGAATACGGAAGCGATTTTTTCTTTGTCTTCGGTATGGGGTCCCATGACCATGATGCCTTTGATATGAATGTGTTTAAGATCAAGACATTGGGTGATAAAGGGAATAGCCTCCTCTTTGGCAAGACCTGTTTTATTCAGATCATCTTCAGCCAGATGAAATTCCACAAGGACATCAACCTGTTTATCGATCTTATTTGCTTCTTTTTCAATAACCTGTGCCAGAGCTATGTTGTCAAGGGACTGGATCATAGAAACATAGGGAAGAATGTCCTTGACTTTGTTTCTCTGAAGGTGGCCGATGAAATGCCATTGAATATCATGCGGCAGCTGCTTAGCTTTCTCAACAAGCTCCTTTGCATGGTTTTCTCCGAATATTCTTTCTTCTGCCTCATAATAGGACATAATTTCCTCTAAAGATCTCTTCTTGGAGACAATGCAGAGCGATGCGCCATGGAGCTGTGACTTTACTTTATCGTAATGTGATTTAATCATGGGTAGATTATACCACCATGTGTGTAATGAAAAAAGAAAGTTTTCACTTTCTTTCAGAGTATTTTCATTTGATTTTCAACGGAATCTCCTGTTTCTTCACAAGTTTCCTCTGCCACAGGATCGGCAGAATCAGATTGAATACCGCAACAAGTATGATGACTTCAATCGGTAACAGGATCGTATTTTTAACCAGACTTTTTGTCAGATAGTAAATATATCCCTTACTGTAAAGAACACTCGAATAATAGGAGCCTAAAAGAACATTCACAAAGTAGTTCACGACAAACTTGGCACCGCACAGCCGCAGGACGGTAATCTTTCGCTCGTAAAGAAACAGGGCATAGATTAAAGAACCGAGCATTGTGTTCAGCGTATATCCGGGAAAGAAAGGACCCGTAGGATGGATCATATAACCGACGATATCGGTGATAAAACCGGAGACGGTTGCTGTTACCGGCCCGAGAATGCTGGCTTCCACGGCAGTGGCAATGAAGGTGAAGATGATATTCAGGTTTTCACCTACAGGGATGCGGATGTAAGAAAGAACGACTTTTAAGGCGATGAACATGGCACAGATTGCCATGAACTTGATGTTTTTCATCTTCAGGGCAGATGAGTGAAAACGATTCATATATAAAAACCTCCTTTCTCCATCAGTGAAAGGAGGTCATCAATTCACATAATGGGATATTGGCCGATCCAACCGCAAGCAGTGCTTTTCGTCCGCAGGATCCCAAACCTGCAGCACTTAACGCCGATCGGCAATTCAACAATATCATAGAAATACATTCTGTCAATAGAAATAATGTGGTAAAATACCATTCATGAACAGATTCGCAATTACATTGGAAAATAAAGAAGATATTGGCTATTACGCAAAGAACGGTGTTGATGAGCTGATTGTTTATCTGAAAGGATATTGTTTCAGCGGCCTGAAACAGTTTGTTACGGAAGATGTTTTGGCTATCATTGGCGATGCAAGAGCATATGGCATGGATGTATCTGTATCCATGAACCGCTTGTTTTTTCCCGCTGAAACAAAGAAAGCAGCTGAAATCATGGCAAAGATCATTTGTGCAGGTGCATATGTGCAGTTTAGCGATCCTGCCTTATTGAGACATGCCTTACAGAACGGATTGGCAGCAGGGATGATCTATCAGCCGGAAATGCTTGTCACAAACCGCTATGATGCGGATAACTGGCTGGATACAGGCATTCACAGTGTTGTGGTTTCACCGTTATTAACGGCAGAGGAGATCAGGGATATTGCGATGCATGTTTCCCATACAAGGCTGCAGATTCACGGCCACAGCCTGATGTCCATGTCAGGCAGAAAGCTGTTGCATGCTTTCACCAGGGAAACCGGCATTCCCGCTGAAAAAGACCTGTATCTGCAGGAGGAAAAACGGGATGGAAAAATGCCTGTATTTGAAGATCAAAACGGGACATATATTTATACGGATTATGTACTGCATTCTTTTATGCATATGCCATATCTGAAAGATGTGGAAACATTGGAGATCAGCACCTTGGGCATGGACAGGGAAGAAGCTGTTTTTGCAATGCAGCTGTATCGCAAAATACAGAATGGCATGGATGGACAGGAAGTTTTGGAGTTATACCGCAACAGATATCCCGAGACGGTATTGTTCAGTGGCTATTATGATGAAAAGACAATCAGGTGATTTATGAAGAAAGTGGAGTTGTTGTCACCGGCAGGTGACTTGAAAAGATGCATTACTGCCATTAACTATGGTGCAGATGCGGTATATATCGGCGGAAAGTCTTTTTCGCTACGCTCCAGAGCCTCCAATTTTACCATGGATGACATCAGGGAGGCCTGTGCCTATGCGGAAAAGAAAAATGCGCATATCCATGTGACCGTCAATATGATTCCTCATGATGAAGACTTGATTGGGCTGCAGGAATACCTGCAACAGCTCGAAGATGCAGGTGTAAAAGCGATCATTGTCGCTTCTCCCTATATCATGAAGCTGGCAAAATCATGCACCTCAAAACTGGAAGTACACTGTTCCACCCAGATGTCTGTCACCAATGCGGAGGCTGCAAAATTTCTGCATGAGCAATACGGCATAGACAGGGTTGTGCTGGCGAGGGAATGCAGTTTGAAAGATGTCAGAGAGATTACCGCTTCCTGCCCGATTGAAACAGAGAGTTTCATTCATGGCGGAATGTGTGTCAACTTTTCAGGCAGATGCACGCTCAGTAACCGCATGACTTTCAGAGATGCCAACAGAGGCGGATGTGCCCAATCCTGCAGGTGGAGCTATCGTCTCTATGAGGGAAAGGATGAAATCAGCAAAGATCTTCTGTTTACGATGGGTTCAAAGGATCTTTGTGCGGTTCGGTATATTTACGATCTGATGAAAGCCGGTGTAAGCTCCTTCAAGATTGAAGGCAGAATGAAGACGGAATACTATGTGGCTTCTGTCGTAAAAGCATACAGAAATCTGATTGATGAAATATATGATCATAACGGTCCACTATCGGAAGAGCGCATGGCATATCATGCAAAGCAGGTTATGCGTGCTGCAAACAGGGAAGTCTGGCCGGGCTTTTATCAGGGCTCGGATGACAGCTCCCTGATTTATCACAACAACACTGATGCTTTTGTCAGTCATGATTTCTTAGGAACGGTAAAGGAATATGACCAAGAAAGAAATGTTGCGGTGATCGAAAGCAGAAATGTCTTTCAAGTCGGGGATATGGTGGAATTTCTGTCTCCTAGCTCATCCGATCAGCCTTTTAAGATTCAAAGCATAAAGAACCAGAACAATGCATACATCGATTCCATCCGCAATCCCATGTCCTTGGTGGAAATCCCTGTTTCTTTTGCGGTAGAGAAGGAAGATATTCTGAGGAAAGCATTATGATTATTGAAGGAAACATCAGCGTCAAAGCAGCCATTCTCGGCGGTAAAAGAGAGATTCAGAAGCTCTTTGTGGATGAAAAGAAAAAAGACCGCGATCTTTCCTTTATCATCCATCAGGCAATGAATCAGCAGATTCCTGTTGAAAAAATCAGAAGGGAAGCTATTGACAATATTGCTCAGGGCAGAACCCATGGAGGATGTATTGCCATTTGCAAACCAAGAAGGCTTGATGCTTTGGAAGATGTTTTACAGAAACAAAATGCCTTTTTGTTTCTTGTAGAAGGGGTTGAAGATCCGTTTAATCTGGGATATATCATACGTTCCCTGTATGCGGCAGGCTGTGATGGCCTTCTGTTAAGAAAAAGAGACTGGAAAGACAGTGAGAGTGTCATATTGAAATCGAGTGCCGGCGCATTGGATTATATGCGTATTATTATGAATGATGATCTGGGCGAAACGGTTAAGACATGCAGGGAAAATGGTTTTACGTGCTATGCTGCCATGCGCAAGGATGCCGTTTCCTATTTTGATGTCCGTTATCAGGGAAAATGCCTGATTGCGGTAGGCGGGGAAATGCGCGGCCTTTCCAAAGGGGTGCTGACACAGATGGACCACAATATCTTCATCCCTTATGCAAATGATTTCCGCAACGCCCTGAATGCTGCTTCTGCCTGTACGGCAATCGGTTTTGAAATCTTCCGTCAAAGACAAACTTTATAAAACTGGCGCTTCAAGCGCTTTTTCTTATGTTATAATTGTCACAAGAGAAATAAGGAGATTTTCTAATATGAGAACATTTATCGGTATTGACCTTGGCGGTACAAATGTGCGTGTTGCCAAGATTACGGAAGATGGTCAGATTGTTGCACAGGTAAAAGGACCGTCTTACGGAACAGAAGGCCCGGAAAAAGTCATGGGCAATTTGAAGGAAATGATTCGTGAAATTCCTGACTGGAAAGAGTGCTCCGGCATCGGTGTAGGCGTGCCAGGCCCTGTCAACACGAAAGCAGGGACCATGGTTCTGTCCACAAACCTTCCCGGTTTTACAGGCTATCCGTTTGCAGACGAACTCTCCAAGGAATTCGGCATGCCTGCATTCCTGGATAACGATGCCAATGTTGCAGGTCTTGCAGAAGCTCTGGTAGGTGCAGGAAAAGGCCTCAGCACAGTATTCTATGTAACAATTTCCACCGGTATTGGCGGTGTCCTGGTTGTCGATGGAAAGACGGTTTCCGGCAAGCATGGTTTCGGTGGCGAAATTGCCAATATCATCATTGACAGAGACCGTGAGAAAGTCAACTACCTGAATATCGGTGCTATTGAAAATGAAGCAAGCGGAACAGCTATCACAAGAAAAGGCAGAGCAGCATTCCCGGATAAAGACATTCCGCATGCCGGTGCCGTATTTGATCTGGCAGATGCAGGTGATGAAAAAGCAATCGCAATCATCGATGGCATGAAGAAGGATCTCGGCCAGCTGTTTGCGACAATCGCATGCGTCTGTGATCCCGATATTTTCATCATCGGCGGCGGCATGACAAAGTCTGCAGACAAGTTCTTGTCAGGTGTTGTTGAACAGTTTAAGGCAATGTCCCATGAAGCAGTTCATGATACACCGTTTGTCATCGCTACACTCGATGAGCCGGGCATCATCGGTGCTGCAATGCTTCCTGTATCCAACGGTATCTAAACAAGGAAAAGAGCAGTTGCAACAACTGCTTTTTTTGTTTAAGATGGATGCATGGAAAAAATCACATCATTGCAAAATGCAAAAATCAAAAAATACGCACTGCTTAAGCAGAAAAAGGAAAGGGATAAAACAGGTCTTTTCCTCATTGAAGGAGAACATCTGATTGAAGAAGCGCTCAAAGCCGAGTGTGTTGAGACGATATTGTATAGTGGCAACTGTCCGTTCAGCTTTTCTTCCTTCATTGAAGTGACACCTGAAATTCTCAACAAATTATCACAGAATGTTTCCGGTGCCAAGCTGGTTGCGGTATGCCGCAAGAAAGTTAACAACCTTATGAATCCGCAGAAGCTGATCCTGCTTGACGGTATACAGGATCCCGGAAATCTTGGCACGATCATCCGTACAGCGATCTCCTTCGGCTTTGACGGCATATATTGTTCAAAGGATACATGTGACATCTACAACGAAAAAGTGATCCGTTCGACACAGGGCGCGCTGTTTCAGATGCCTGTCATCTATGAAGACCTGCATGATGTCATTTTGAAGTTACAAAAAGAGGGCATGACGGTCATCGGAACATCTTTGCAGGAATCCAAAACGATAGATGAGATTCAAAAAGAAAAGATTGCCATTGTATTGGGAAATGAAGGACAGGGTGTTCATGAAGACATTATACAGCTATGTGATGCAGCTGTACGAATTGAAATGAACGGGTTTGAATCGTTGAATGTCGCCGTAGCAGGAGGCATATTGATGTATCATTACCGGAAAAAATAAAAAGGTTTCCTAGTACCATCCGTAGGAAAACCTTTTTTCATTCGGCACAACTTCTGTCTGTTTTACAGAAATATTATCGACCCGGATAAATCTGCCGTCACCTTTTTCAATTGCTTCCAGGAAAGAATCAATCTGCGCCTCTTCCCCCTGTACAAACATTTCCACCATGCCGTTGTCCAGGTTTTTGACAGAACCCGTCAGATTTCTTCTTTGTGCATTGAGCATCGCAAATCCACGGAAACCGACGCCTTGTACTCTGCCTTCCACAAATACATGATATCTTTTCATAAGTGAATTACCTCATCTGTATTATAACAGAGATACTGATGTTTTTCGATGTTTTCATATTTTGCTTTGCAGGATGAATGCACTATAATAGTAGCCGTGAGGTAAACATGATCAACATCTTATTAAACATTTCAAACTTTGATGAAGGATGGGCATATCCTTCATTGGAAAATATTTTAACACCGGATAAAAAAGTACTGATGCTGCCGTTATCCTATGATGAAGGCTGGATTACGGATTCCTATGAATGGAAAAGAAAATTCGGAAAAGGAAGAAGGCATTATGAAGAGCTGGTAAGACCGTTCAGATCATATGGAATCCCTGACAGGAATATATCCTGGGTCAACTATTATGACGATGATGAAAGCAGCTCGAGAAGAAAAATAGAAAATGCAGATGTCCTATTCTTTACAGGGGGTTATCCGCACTGGATGATGCAGAGATTATATGATCTCGGCATACAGGATGATATCCGTGATTTTAACGGTGTCGTCATGGGAACAAGTGCTGGAGCATGCATCCAGCTGGATGAGTTTCATCTGCCCGCAGAAGGTGAAGAACCCTTCCAGTATCAGGAAGGGCTCGGTTTATTGTCGGGATTTGATATCGACGTGCATTTTGAAGAGGATCTCATCCATATAGAAGCTTTGATCCGTTCCCTTGAGGATATGGGCAAGCCGATTATCGCTTATCCAAACCAGGGGGGCGTTGTCATCGAAGGGGATCATTTTGAACTGCTGGGAGGTGCATTTGTGGTAGATACAAATGATCTGAATGACCTGTATAAGACGTATGATTATTTGCGTTATGAGATCTGATTTCTTTTGGAAACGATATGGGAAAGAAGAATCATGCCGGCTAAAAGAATGGCAGAAACAATCAGGAACCAAGGGTTCTTTGTGGCAATGACAACACTGTGGCCAAACGTTGCTAACATGGCGATCATGAACAGCTTGGCAGCATAAAGCGTTGTCAGATATTTTTTGTCATCATAATTGGAGACGCCAAAGGCAAAATTGACAAATGCGCTTGGTGTAAAAGGCATGATGATAATCATGAACAGGGTGATCCGGTTGATGGATTCCACCCATTTTTTTGCTTTTTCAATTCGATGGTGATTATCTGCAAACCGGATGAAGAATCTCTGGAAAACATGGCGAATAAAATAGAATACAACTGTACAGCCAAGACACGATCCGATCCAGCTGTACAGAAAGCCTAAGAAAGGACCGTGAGCAGCAACATTAAAGGAAACAATCGCAATTAAAGGAAGCGGTGGAATAAACGCCTCAATGAATGCCAAAAAGACAGGTGGCAGAATGCCTGCATCGCCATATTTATCTATCAGGCTTAACCAGAATTCTAATGTAGTGATCTCTGTAATCATCACCAATATTCTAGCAACTATCCATTATGAATAACAGGGGAAAAGTTGAAGGATTTATTAAATTTTGATTGCATTTATTCTAAATTCTTTTATAATCTTGCTTGTACGAAATCGATGACGAAAGACAAGTAGCCTTGCATGGCTGATTTCAAGAGAGAAGCGGGTGGTGGAAAGCTTCAATTGGCGGCATGTGTGAATTCACTTTTAACAGTGAGGCCAATCCCCTCCGGCTGCTCCCGTTACGAGCTTCAATCAAGCTGCGCACCTAAGCTGGTGCGAATCAGGATGGTACCGCGTGCAAGCGTTCCTGGATGGGAACGTTTTTATTTTTGGAGGTAAAGAATGGATAAGGTATTAGAAGTACAGGCGGAAGCATTGCAGGCGATTGCGGATGCAGACAGTCTTCAGGCATTGCAGGATGTAAGAGTCCGCTATCTTGGCAGAAAGGGAAGCATCCAGGCACTGATGAGCGAGATGAAATCCCTGCCTAAAGAAGAAAAGCCGGCATTCGGACAGAAGGTTAATGTCTGCAAGCAGGTTGTGACAGAAGCCCTGGAAAAAAGACAGACAGAGCTGAATGAACTTGCGCTCATAAACAGAATGGAAGAAGAGAAAATCGACATCACCCTGAGAGGAAATGATCTGCATCTTGGCACAACACATCCGTTAATCATGATCCAGCAGGAAATTGAAGACCTGTTTATCGGCATGGGATACAAGATTGCCGAAGGACCGGAAGTCGAGCAGGATTTCTACAACTTTGAGCTTGCCAACATTCCAAAGGATCATCCGGCTAGAGACATGCAGGATACATTCTATATTGATCCAAATACGCTTTTAAGAACGCACACGACTGCGATGCAGATGAGAGAGCTTGAAAAAGCCAAAGGACAGACGCCGATCAAGTTGATCTGCCCAGGCAAGGTATACCGCAGAGATGATGATGACGCTACACACTCCCACCAGTTCATGCAGTGTGAAGGCCTTGTGGTTGGTGAGCATATTACCCTCGGCGATCTGAAAGGCACACTGGAATTCATGGCGAACAAGATGTTCGGAGAAGGCAGAAAGATCCGTTTCCGTCCATCCTATTTCCCGTTCACCGAACCGTCTGTAGAAGTTGATGTCTCCTGTCCGTTCTGTAACGGAAAGGGATGCTCGGTATGCAAAGGATCAGGCTGGATTGAGATTCTCGGTGCCGGCATGGTTCATCCGCATGTGCTTGAGATGAACGGATTTGATTCTGAAAAATGCAGCGGCTTTGCCTTCGGTATTGGTCTTGAAAGAGTTGCCATGCTGAAATACGGTATTGATGATATTCGTAACTTTTACATTAACGATACACGTTTCCTGAAGATGTTTGATCGTTTTGACTAAGGGGGAAAGAAGAGATGAGATTAAGTTATAAATGGCTGAAAGAATATGTTGATCTTGAGGGAATCACCCCTGAAGAGCTGGCAGATAAGATGACAACTGCAGGCCTTGAAGTCGAAGGGATTGAACCGATGGCACAGGCTACAAACCTTGTGATTGGTGAAGTCATGGACTGCTGGCCGCATCCTGACAGTGATCATCTGCATGTGACAAGAACAAAAATTTCCGCCGATGGCGAAGAAACACAGATTGTCTGCGGTGCACCGAACTGCCGCAAGGGACTGAAGGTTATCGTTGCGCTTCCCGGAGCAAAACTGCCGGGTGGCACCATCGGCAACAAGCCGGTAAGAGGTCAGGAAAGCAACGGCATGCTTTGCGCATTGTATGAGCTTGGTGTGGATAAAAAATATCTGACTGAATATCAGACAAGCGGTATTGAAGAGCTGCCTGCAGATGCACCTGTAGGAGAAACCGATGTGCTCGGCTATATCGGCTATGATGACACAATCCTTGATGTTTCCTTGACACCGAACCGTGCTGACTGTTCCGCTATGTGGAACATGGCCAAGGAAGTCGGTGCGATACTGCATCGCGAGGTAAAATGGCCGGATTACAAGGGAAAAGAACAGATTGGTGAAGAGGGCACATTCAAAGTATCTTCGAAGACAGACAAGTGTCCTGCTTTTTATGGAAAGGTTGTGAACCATGTCGAAGTCGGTCCTTCACCGAAATGGATGGTTGATTATCTGCATGCTGCCGGAATGAATTCCATCAACAACGTTGTTGATATTTCCAACTTTGTCATGCTGGAAACAGGACAGCCATTGCATTACTACAATCTTGCCAAGCTGCCTGCGAATGAAATCACGGTTGTCGATGATATCGAGATGAAGATGACCGCATTGGATGGCGTTGAATTTGCGATTGAAAAAGGTGATCTGATGATCACAACAGGAGGCGAGCCGACAGGTATTGCCGGTATCATGGGTGGCGAGGAATCCATGATTGATGAAGAAACCAAAGGTATCTTTATCGAAGCTGCTCATTTTGACCATGCTTCTGTCAGAAGATCTTCGATCCGCCTGAATCTGATCACGGAAGCAGCCCAGCGTTTCACAAAGGGACTCGAACCTCTGGGAATGGAAAAAGCAATCGCAAGATCTGTTGATCTTCTGGAAAGATATGCGAATGCTTCCGGTTTTGAAAAAATGGTTAAATACGGAAATGACGGCTGTGAAGACAGGGTTGTTGTAGAGACATTGACACATTGCAATGACCTTCTCGGCACAGAGTTTACAATGGACCAGGTAAAAGAAGTATTAACGTGGCTGGATTTCAAGCCTGAGATTGACGGTGATACCATCACATGTCATATTCCAAGCTATCGTACGGATATTGAAAGACCGGCTGACATCGATGAAGAAGTCATCCGTCTGATCGGTTTTGATTCCTTAAAGAGCACGCTGCCTTTCATGGAAGCTACTGTCGGACAGTTTACACCGGCACAGGCATTAAGAAGAACGATCCATGATGTCATGATGTCCTTCGGCCTGCATGAGATTGTTACATACACACTGGTTTCACAGGAATACATAGACAATGCATTCATGCCTTTGGGCGATCCGATTGCTTTGGCAATGCCGATGAGCGAAGCAAGAAAATACATCCGCAACAATCTGATCAACTCCGTGCTTGAATGTGTTCAGTATAACGAAGCACATCAGAATACAGGCAACAATTTCTTTGAAATCTCGAAAGTCTATGCCCAGGGCAAAGAAGCGGAAAGACTGTCCATCGTTCTTGATGGCAATCTGCTCGAAGACAAGCTGCATGGCGTGCAGGAAAAAGGTGATTTCTACACAATGAAGGGTATCATCTTTGCATTGTTGGAAAAACTCGGCTTTACCGGTTCAAGGATCATGATTAAGGAAAACAAGACAGATACAAGCCATTTCCATCCATATCGCAGTGCCGAGCTGTATCTTGACAACAAGATCATGGGTGTATTCGGTGAGATTCATCCGGCATATGCCGCTAAATATGATCTCAAGAGAGTGATCTATGCGGAATTAACGATCGACAACCTTCTGACTGCGAAAGCATCAAAGGTGAAATTTGCCGCACTGGACCGTTATCCGGCTGTTGAGAGAGATATCGCTCTTGTCGTGGACAAGACGGTCAGCGCCCAGAATATTCTGGATGCGGTCAGAAAAGCAGGCAAGAAACTTGCCAGAAAGACAGAAATCTTTGATATCTATGAAGGCGAGCATGTGGAAGCAGGCAAGAAGTCTGTCGCATTGCGCATTACGTATCAGGCTTCCGATCATACTCTGAAGGAAGAAGAGATTACTGATGCCCATCAGGCAATTCTCACAAATCTGAAAAACAAAATCAAAGCAGAATTACGTGCATAAGAAAAGGAAGTCACAATGACTTCCTTTTAACATACAAAATTCAAATAATAGGGGAATTGCTTGAGCCACCATGGCCAGTCATGGGCAACATCGTTTCCCCAGAAATCGACCCAGGCAGGGATATTCTTGTATTCAAACAGTTCTTTCATTCGTGCAGAATCTTCCTGCATCGGATGTTCCCATGCACCTCTGCCACAGCACAGGATGATATCCCTGTGGCGGTACATCTCAACATATGGGTGGTCATAGGACATGCCGTTGATATAATCGACAGGGGAGTTTGCATAGACAAGATCATCACTGTAATCCTTGAAGAACAGCCTTGCATCATATGCACCGGAAAGGGCAATACAGCCACTGAAGATATCCGGCCTTCTGAGCAGGAAGTTTAAGGCGTGAAAAGCGCCCATGGAGCAGCCTGTTGTCAGAATGCCATTGGCATATTTGCCGTTGTTTCCTTCGGCATTGATGTCAAAGATGCGCGGTACCAATTCATCACAGATATAGTGGAAATACGCCTCCTGCTGTAAAATTCTGCCACGGTTGTCCCAGGATGTGCTGGACCAAGAGTTAATATCGTTGGAATCACAACAGAACAGCTGGATTCTTCCTGCATCGATAAATTCTTTGGCACAATTAACCATGCCCCTGTCTTCGAAATCGAAGAATCTGCCATCCTGGCAGGGGAAGACAAGCACCGGCTTGCCGGCATGTCCATAGGACTTGAACTCCATGTCTCTGCCGAGATTTTGGCTGAATTCCTTGTAGTATTCAATCTTCATGGCTACTCCTCAACCTTGGCATAGACGAAGTTTGCAAATTCCTTGACTTCTTTCACTGTCTTAAAGCGGGCAACGTAGAATTCATTTCCCATTGCCTCGGCGAGAAGATCAGGCATGCGGTCGTGTATGCAGATGTTCTGCCCGTATCTTGTGAAGATGGACGCAACGTTATTTTTATAATTGAATTTATCTCTCTTGCCGACATAGGTTGTGTGATATGGTCTGTCCGTATCATACATGCCTTCGTTATACATTGCCATGTTGGCATAGATGAGATAGACGTTGATGTCATTGGCAAAGTTCATCATATCCGGCGTATATCCTCCCGGAGGACGCATGTTGACTTCCAGGCCTACCAGATCACCTTTTTTGCCGAGACCCTCTTTATCTTCGGTCAGGCGGAAATATTCCGTATGGAAGAATCTTCCCTTGATGTTGAAAGCGTGAATGACAGCTGTTCCCATTTTATCGAGATCTTCCGGAATTTCTCTTTCGGACCAGTAGAAGCATTCATCTTTGGAATTGACGATATCCATTACCGGTTCCGGGAATGTGTGGCTTGTCTTGAAGATGATGTTGTTGTCCTGGTCAGTGATACCGTCGAAGGACACGATGTATCCCGGTACGAATTCCTCCATGATGTATTGCGTCTTGAGATCCTGTTTGTAGAAATCTTCAAGACCTGCATCATCGGAGATCTTCCATGTCGCATTTGCTCCGACACCGTTATCCGGTTTGACAATGACCGGATAGCCGACTTCAGCAATAAATTTCCTGCCTTCTTCCAGCGTGGATGTCAGATGATATCTCGCTACAGGCACGCCTGCCTGATGATAGAAGGCTTTCATATTGGACTTGAACTTGTAACGCTGTACGTCTTCCGATTTGTCACCGGAAGTGATGTTGAAATCCGTACGCAGACGTGCATCCTGTTCAAGCCAGAATTCATTGTTGGATTCGAGCCAGTCAATCTTGCCATGCTTATGGGCAAACCATGCCACTGCACGATAGACCTGATCATAATCCATCAACGAGCCAACCTGATAATATTCATCGCAGGCATCCTTCATCTCTTGTGAAAGAGAATCATAGCTGTCTTCACCGATGCAAAGGGAAGTTCCGCCGATCTGCTTCCAAGCTTTTGGAAACTGATAATACGTTTTAGGGAATGTTGGGGAAATAAACACAAAGTTTTTATTCATAAATAGCCCATCCTTCTGTTAACGTAACAATTTTAACACAAATCAATGAAAATGTTTCTGAAATTATAATTACACAAATTTTTCACACGCAAAAATGGTTTTTTATGTCAATATATTATTCGTAAGAGGTAAGAATATGACCAGACTGGATAAAGACAGAGAGATGATTGATGAAATCGATATGCAGCTTGTTGAACTGTTTGAAAAGCGCTTTGAGATTGTGAAGGATGTAATCGATTATAAAATTGAAAAGAGAATGCCGATTCTTGATTCGGGCAGGGAAGAGGAAATCGTAAAGAAAAACTGTGACAGAATCGAAAATGAAGACATCCGGCCTTATTTTAAAGCTTTGTATAAATATATGATCTCTTTATCAAGGGATTACCAAAAACAAATTCTGGATGAAAAATAAAAAACTCGTTTGCACGAGTTTTTTAATTCTGTTCACCTGTTTCATCTGTTTCAGGTTCAAAGTCACCGCCTTCAGGTTCTTCAACAGGATCTTCTGTTTCATCCGGTGTCGGTTCAGGTGTCGGCTCCGGTGTCGGAGTAGGCGTTGGCACAGGCGTCGGGGCAGGAACATATGCATAGATGATCACTGTCATCATTGCACCTTCCGTAACTTTTGTACCGAAAGCGGATTTTCCATCATACAGAAGATCGAATGTATCGCCAAGAGCGATATTTTCTGTCTCCTGCGTTGTTTCAGTGAGGGTGATCTTGTTCTCGGCTGCCCATCTGCGGATTTCGCTTAAGGCAGTACCTACCGGTGGAACATCGACTTCTTTCTTGCCACCGCTGGTAAATTTAACACATACTTCATTGGATGTATCACCAATGTTCTGATAGCCGTAATAGCCGCAGGCTTCGGTTTCCGTGCCTGGTTTGAGGCCGTCCATCTTCTGCGTCTTTTCACTGCTGTCGCTGCTGATTTCGCCAAGGGTAACGCCGCCCTGCTTGATTCTCGCCTTGTATCTGACGGCACCTGTGATCCAGGAAATATCGAAGGTTGTTTCATCATCATTGTTTACACTGAGTTTAGAAGAGTCAGGATAAGAGGACCAGTTCAGCGTAATTGTTCCGTCATCATTTCCTTTTGCCTTGAAGGAATCCAGATTTGCGAGCGGTCCTACAGACTGGTTGAAGTCCTTGAGGCTTGCGTATTCGGATTTGATCATGCCATGGGCAACATACTCATCCGGAGTGTTGTCTGTTGGCTTTACATACGGGAAGATTCCCGAAACGTGGGTAATATCGGTGATGCCGTCAGGTCTTTCCAGAGCTTCCGGCTGATGGTCTTCATAGATGACATCGAGAATTTCGGAGAGGATGTTTCCTCTGGTATTCATGTTCGTCTTTTCTCTTGTAAACCATGTGGCAATGCCAGTTTCGTTATAATTGACAGCTTTTTCATAGCCGACCCATGTGGCAATTGTATGCTCGGTTGTCTGCACGACCATCCAGTTGTCTTTGGATGCACCTTGTGGAATGCCATACTGCAAGCCGGAATCACCCCAGTCCGTGGTGCCGGTCTTGCCATAGGTTGCATAGCTTCTCTGCAGGATCTGCAGGTAATTGAAATAGCTTGTATCAATCGCTCTTTCCATGAGCCAGGAGGCCATGTAGGCAGCTTGCGGAGATACGACAGATACATTCGGATAGGATGGTACCATTGGTTCCTGCATGCCGCTGCGGAAGACGATTTTTGTGATGGTATGAGGATGAATATAATTACCGCCGTTCATCAGAATCGCATGTGCAGCCATGAGCTCTTTGACGGAGCAGATGAAGTCATTGCCGCCGATCGCAAAGCCGATGCCGAAGAGGGCAGGATCAAATTTTTCAAATTCCATTTTCTTCAGCATATCAATAAAGATATCAGCGCCTTTTTCATCAAGTACGGCCTGCATGGCTTGAATGGCTGTCGTATTGAGTGATTTGTAGATGGCTTCTTCAAGCGTGACTCTGCCGGAATAAGTGCCACTGGCATTTTTATATGTCCAGTTTCCATAAGTGACCGGTTTATCCACAAGCACATGTGTTGTTGCCCAACCAAGGTAGTCGAAGCATGGTGCATAGTCAAACCATGGCTTGACGGAGGAACCCGGCTGCTTCCATTGCTCTGTAGCGTGGTTCAGAAGCATGCTTCCGTTGCCGGCTGCATAGTTTCTGCCTCCGCCGATGGCAATGATTTCACCGGTCTGGTTGTTTTCGGCACAGATGCCGATTTCCATGAGCTCATCCGCAAAGCGGACTTTTTCGTTTTCACCGGCTTCGATTTCTTCCATGGCAAGCTGTACTTTCGGATCCATGGCGGTATAGATTTCCATGGATGTATTCAACGGATCGAGGCCGGTAATCTTTTCGGCTTCCTTCAAAGCTGCATCGATGTAGGCCTGATAGCGGTAGCCTGTGGAATCAGATGAGTCGCTGTTAGGATTGATCAAAAGATCTTCCACTTTGACCGCTTTGGCAAGAGTATATTCCTCTTCGGTAATATAGCCATGGTTTAACAGCTGGTATAAAACCTGGTTTCTTCTGTCTGTCGCATGATCGAGATAGAAGTGAGGGTCATAATAATACGGAGAATTGACTACACCTGCAAGAAGGGCACATTCGGCAAGATTCAGGGAATTGACATCTTTTCCGAAATACTGCTGGGCAGCTTTCTGCACGCCACGGATATTGCCGATACCGCCGAAGTTCATCTTGTTCATGTACATCTCAAAGATAGATTTCTTGTTTGATTTCTGTTCGAGTTCAATGGCTAAGGCAATCTGCTGAAGCTTATACTGGATGTCCTTGGTACGGCTTGTACCTTCTTCATCGTTGACGAAGTAGGTCAGTTTGACAAGCTGCATCGTGAAGGTTGAGCCACCCTGCATATTATGATGAATCAATGTTTCAATGATTGCCTTGGAGAAACGCGGAATATCAAAGCCGTTATGCTGAAAATAACGGGAATCCTCGATTGCCAGGAAAGAATCAACCATTGCTTCGGGAATATCATCATAGGTGATGTTTTCACGAAGCTGTGTGCCGACGTCAGCAATTTCGTTGCCGTCCTTGTCGAAAATCAGTGTAGATTCCTGGGCAAAGAAATCATCCACATCAAGCGACGGCTTGTCACCCAGAAATCTTTCCAGGGCAATATATCCGATTGTTCCGCATACCAGTTCGATACCGACTGCTACAGCCAATAACAGGGTGATAAACCGGAAACCGTGGAATCTTCGTTTGATTTTTCTTGTTCGAGAACTTCTGCTGCTCATGAAGCACCTCCTTTTGGTTCGAAGTAGATTTTGTCTACGATTGTCAGATAATCAACCGGTTTGGCGAGAGTTAACGGAATCAGATATCCGTTGTCCGCAAACCAGGAATAGGGGATGGAACGCCTTTTGGCATTGTTGTAAAAAGATGTAATTCTGTCTGCCGGCACAAGATATGTCTCATCATGTGCGGTAAAACGTATGATCATAAAGGCGACTGCACCATGGCGCATGACTGCCTCAAGGTGTTTGATCTGATGCGGATGAACGGTGGAAAACAGCGGGAAGGATGTTTTTGATGCACATTCCTTGGCTTCAAAATCCAGGTATTTTTCACGGTATATGCCATTGTAATCGGTTGTGCTGGGAATCTTGAAGTATGCCTCCGTGATTTTGGCATGGCTTCTTTCCGGGTAGTCAACATGCACGATCTGCACGGGAGTAGGCTTTTTGTGAATGACTGCGATATCCCTGTCCAGATAATAGGTGTTTGTTGTATTAATATCGGTTTCCAGGGCCATGCCTCTTCGGGAAGTGTCGGTAACATGGTCCTGTATGATTCTCTTTTTTCCGTTAGGGTAGTTGATCATATGCCTCCATACCGCATTATTATACAATATCTTCTCTATTTTAAGGAAGAATTATTGATTTTCAATCTTTTGAATGAGATAATAATGCGCAAGGGGAGGCTTTTTTTATGAGCGGAAGACTGAATCTGGATCCACAAGCTATCGTGGATAAAGAATTTGATATCGATTTTAAGGGGTACAACCCGGAAGAAGTTGATAATATGCTGGATTTGGTCATCCAGGACTATCAGACTTACCAGCAGATGATCAAGGATCTGAACCAGAAGATCACCGAGCTGGAAAGAACAAGCGCAACCCTTCGTGCAAAGCTGATTGAAGTCGAAGGAAAGCAGAGGGCAAATCAGGATGTTGATCCAATTCAGGCAAGTGCCAGCAACATCGACATTCTGAAACGTCTCAGCAGACTGGAAAGACAGGTTTTCGACGAAAAGAACAGGCAATAATACATGCATGATGCAGCCGCTGGCGCATTTGCGTTAGAGGAAAGTCCATGCTCGCACCGCCTGCGATGGCGGTAGTGTTTGTGCTGATCCAATCAATAAGGTCAGGCATCCGTAAGGATGACGGCGGTTCCAATGCCTAAAGAGAAATCCATGGCGGCGGGCCTTAAGGTGTCACAGTGACGTAGTTTCCGGGGAAACCCGGAAAGTGGAACGCGATAAACCCCTCAAGCGAGAAACCCAAATTTGGTAGGGGAACCGGAGAAGGCGAAATGAAGCACGATCCGGCCGGTAAAACGGAGATAAATGGCTGCAGGTCCAATCGGACAACAGAACATGGCTTATGATTGTATGTATTGCAAAATGCTCCAAGTGAGCATTTTCTTTTTCTTAAGCCATCTTTGTGATATACTTTATGGCGATACGAAGGAGGAAATATGAACCTTCCAAACCGATTGACAATCTTCAGAATTGTCCTGATCCCTGTGATCATCCTTGTTTATTTGTTTCCCTATGCCAATTTTGGCATAGAGATGCAATCCTTTCAGATTCAGAATGTTTCACTGTCAGTGGTCAATCTGATAGCGCTAGCCATTTATGTAATTGCAGCTATCACGGATGCACTCGACGGCCATATTGCACGAAGCCGCAATATGATCACGACATTCGGTAAATTTGCAGATCCGATCGCGGACAAACTGCTGACGACAACCATGTTCCTGCTGTTTGTCTCCAAGGGGATTATCCCGGTTGTCCCTGTCATCATCATGGTGGCAAGAGACACGGTTGTTGACGGATGCCGCATGGTGGCTTCTGTCAATGGAAAGGTAGTGGCTGCCGGCATGATGGGGAAACTGAAGACCGTATTGCAGATGATTACGGTAGCTTTGGTATTGCTGAACAACCTTCCTTTTGAACTGTGGCATCTTCCGGTAGGAGAAATCATGCTGTGGTTCTCTGCCTTTGTTTCACTGGCCAGCGGTATACAGTATTTTAACCAGATGAAGGGCGATATTATGGAGTCCAAGTAAAAAACTAAGAAAAACTTAAAAAAAGGAATTTTTATGGCAAAAGAAACAAAAGATAAAACAACATTAACAGAAGAAAAGAAGGACCAGCTTCTCAATGAAGCCCTAAAGGCAATTGAAAAGGAATACGGAAAAGGAAGCATTATGCGTCTTGGCGATCGGGCTGACGTCTCGATTGATGCCATTCCCTCCGGAAGCCTGGCCCTTGATCTTGCCTTAGGTATCGGCGGTTATCCAAAGGGCAGAATCATTGAAATCTATGGGCCGGAATCCTCCGGTAAGACGACTCTTGCTCTGCATGCCATCGCTGAATGCCAGAAACAAGGCGGCAGATGTGCATTCATTGATGCGGAGAATGCGATTGACCCGGTTTATGCAAAAAATCTCGGTGTCGATATCGATGAGCTGATTCTTTCCCAGCCGGATTCCGGCGAGCAGGCTTTGGAGATTACCGAAGTGCTGATTAAAAGCGGTGCAATTGATCTTGTTGTCATCGACTCGGTCGCTGCATTGGTACCGCAGGCAGAACTGGATGGGGAGATGTCTGACTCCTCCATCGGCCTTCAGGCTAGACTCATGTCCAAAGCGATGCGCAAGCTTGCGGGTGTCATGAACCGTTCCAATACAACGGCAATCTTCATCAACCAGCTGCGTGAAAAGGTC
>CACXCB010000102.1 GCA_902766005.1 uncultured Erysipelotrichaceae bacterium
CCATAGTTAGTTGACAGTTTCTTGGATTCGCGTGTGATGTAGTAGTAAGGAGCGTAGAAACATGCAAGGGAGCCGCCGCATCCTGTAAAACTAACATTTGTAATTTCTTTGTTTGCTAAAATTTCGCTGATTGTCTTTTTTACATCGTACATTTTTCTTTACCTTCCTTTCGATGTGTTTCTATATTCAGGCCTTACGCAGCCAGAATACCAAAGTAATTGAGAATGATGCCTGCAATGAAGCATCCGATGATAACGGTCATTGGTTTTACTTTCCCGGATTTGATGATGTAGTACATCAACCATGTCATGCCTAACGGGATTGCCTTAGGCAGAATGCCGTCAATGACGTTTTGTAAGACGAATGTTTCTCCGAAGGAAATTGGTGTCGTCAGATTGGAAAGAGATGCACTCATGCCGCCGATGACGAATAATCCTGCAATGGAGCATACAAACATAACCTTTTCCATCAAGTTGGATTCACTCATTTGTCTGACGAATTCCTGACCTCTTGTATAACCAAGTTTGCCAAGATACCATGTGATCGGCGCACTTGTGAAGATGGAGATTAAAGCTGCCAGAATCGGTCCGAGAATATTGCCTTGCTGGGCAAGGGAGATACCGATAGACATTGCGATGATACGGATTGTTCCCTGGAACAGAGAGTCACCGATACCGGAGAGAGGACCCATCAAAGCAACTTTGACAGCGTTAATGACGGATGGATCAAAGTTTTCCGGATCTGCAGCATATTCTTCCTCCATGGCAGCTGAGATGCCGAGTGTTAATGCTGCACATTGCGGTGTAATGTTGAAGAATTCCAGGTGTCTTCTGTATGCCTCTTTCTTCTTTTCAATTTCATCTTCTTCTGGATAGAGACGATCAATGGTATGAGACATCGCATACATATATGCCGTGTTCATCTGTCGCTCATAATTCCAGTTGGTCTGCATGCACCATGCACCCCAGAAAATTTCTTTCAATTTTTTGTTTAACGGTGTGTTTCTCTGAGCTTCTAAACCTTTTTGTGACATGTTTCTTTACCTCCCTTAGTTATCGAGATCTTCCAGATCGTCTAATGTTGATGAAGTATTTGATTCAACAGCCGGGCGATTGCTTACGCCTACATATTTAACGGTATAGAGGATGACTGCCAGGACGATACCGATTAAGGCAATAGCTGTCAGATCCAGTCCGGAATATGCTGCAAGCAGGAATCCTGCGAAGAAATAAACAACTGTGTTTTTGTTGACCATTGTGCTGAGCAGCATCGCAAATCCGAAGAAGGCAATGATATTTGCACCAAGGGATACGCCGGAAGTCACCCACTCAGGAACAGAAGAAGCAATACTTTGAACGAAATCTGCTCCGAAGTATACTGACAGGAATACCGGAATAATCGTGAACAAAACATAGAGAGCCGGTCCATAAACAATATCTACTCTTTTTGCCTTGGCAAAATCACCGGCCTCTACTGCGTTATCACACATGTGTGTGAAATTGATACGTACAACAGAAGCGATTGTATCCAGTACTGTGCACAACAATGTCATAGGCACGGCAACTGTCAGAGCTGTTTCAATATCTGCACCGGTCATGATACAGATTGCACATCCTACCAGAGCTCCCATGTTCATGTCGATACCGGATGCTCCAATGGACATCATGCCCAATGTAGCCAGTTCCATCGTTGCACCGACTTGCAAACCCACCTGAAGGTTGCCAAGCAAGAGGCCGCAAATTGTACATGTCAGTAATGGCCTTTCGAAATTGAGTCGGCCGAACATTCTTGAGTCAAGTTTCATCATGACAGAGATCAGTACGACAATTAATGTTTGAACCAAACGCATATTCTTTTACCCCTTTCAATAACGTTTATTTCAATAGATCCAATTCTTCTTTTTTAGTGTTGGGAAGCTGCTGGATGAAGAGCTTGCATCCTGTCTGCTGAATCTTCTTTAAATCTTCTTCTTCCTCTTCATTCAGATAAACAACTTCGCCATATTGTTTAGAACCGTCTTTCTTAGTGATGCCGCCTAAATTCAATTCCCTGAATTTAGGATGTCCGGCAATATAGCGGGAAGCATCCCTTGTGCCGCCGAATATGATAAATACCGTGTCGCTCAGGGAATCAATTTTGTCTGCCCTCTCCAATGCCTTCTCTACCGAGAATACATTCAGTTTGACGCCTGCAGGCTTTGCCATGTTTAATGCCATCTTTTGGAAATCATCTCCTGCAGCCTTGTCATCAATGACGATAATACGTGTAGCCCCAAGGAAGTGTGTCCAGGTAAAGGCAACCTGCCCATGTACCAAACGGTGATCAATTCGTAAAGCTTTAATCATTTTTGTCTCCTCCTTTCTTTACAGATCATCGTCTTCATCCATCTTCATCTGTTCGATCAAGTCGTTGCAGTACACCGCTGAAAATTCTCCTGTTGTCAATTTTTGTTTCAGTGTGTCTGCATCGGGCTGCATGAGTATGTAGTCCATCAACAGACCCAGGCTCGTATTTGTGACCAGATGAAACGGATGTTTTTCCAATCGTTTGATAAATGCGTTATTTACCGATCCTCCCAGGAGATCCGTAAAAACGAATAATTCTTCATCTTCTTTTAAGCTGTCAAAGATATCATCCAATACCTTTTCGATATCAAACCCTTCGGTTGTATAGCAATTGACTGCCTGAATTGTTTCATCTGCACCAACAATGATTTTCAAGGCACTCAGAAAGCCTTCTGCCAGTGTGCCATGTGTAGCAATGACTGTTTTGCGTATCATAAATCTTCTCCTTCTTCCATGTTTCCTGCATCCCCATCTTCCTGCAGGAATGAATACATATATTTCAGTTCACCATCCGGTATTTCAATGTGATATCTCTTTGCCATGTTCATAAAGCTTTCACGTACATCTTTGACGAAATCTTTATGTTCTTTAATAAATTGTGTTGTTTCACTGTCTTCCTGAATAACACCCGACTTGGTAACCAGTCTTTCAATCAGACAGCAAACGTGAATGTAAATACCGATCAGTCTTTTTCCCTGTATCTCCATGCCCATTTTTCTCTGCAGGATATCGATAGCTACTGTTGTGTCATCCAGCAGGGTCTTCGGATTTAAGATTGTCAGATATTGCACGACATTGATCAGGGTGAAGTTCCTGCGGATGTTCAGTATCATCTGCTTCAAGTCTGTCTCATTGAGATAAGGACTCAGTTTACCGGAAACAATGTCAAGATTACTGTTGGTGATGATTCCTTCTAACGGGATAAATGTCATGTTTTTCAGGTTCAATTGTTCCGTTCCTGTAATAAACAGCACATTGCCCAGCTCCTGGATATCCAGATCTCCCTTAAGCGCTTTTTCATAAGGAACGATGCGGTATTCAACGGGAATTTCTTCCGGCATGGAATCCCTGAATAAATCAGCCATTCTTTGCGCAGTCTGTATTCCCGCCTCGCTGGTAAACAGGATTACATCTTTCTTCAGGTTATGAATAATCTTGTATTCCACCTTGTAATCTTCTTCAGCGTTTTTAAACAAATCATCTATCGAAATTCCGTTTAGGATTTTGTAGCCTACATCCAATGCCATCTTGGTTGTGACATTGTTGATCACGGCAACATTGCGATCTCCGATAGCTGAACCGATTTGTTCAAGAGAACCCATATCCACCATGATCACGATATCGGCAAAGCGGTTGATCCTTTCCGTCTTATCCGCCAATGAATCCCGGATAGCTTCAATTGTTGTATCGATCGGCATGTCTATAGAATCAAAGACATAGCTGCCGATCAATGTATTCACTGCGTTAGCAATCGAGGTGGCTGTTGAGTAGCCATGGCAGATAATGATGCCGAATGTTTTCCTCTTTCCTAACTCATTGTTATAGCGATGAAGGATCAGTGTCATGATCGCTTGTATGACAGAGGGAAGTTTCTTTTCAAGCGTTCTTTCTATCAATTCACTGATTTCATCTGTTATGATCGATACGCTGACAAAATCCTGATGCAGTTGGTCTTTGATTTTTTCCAGATCTGCCGCATGGGTTTGCTGCCACCTTTGGAAGGTACTGTCGTACTGATCGTAGATATATACAAGCTTTGCAACCACAAAGCTGAAGTTACCGGGAATGTTGATAAACCTTCTCTGTATTGTTGTATTGACAATATTGGCAAGAGTTACTTCAATTCCCTGCAGGAAACGATCGTTATCACTTCTTGTTAAGAGATTGCTTGTCATCTCGTTATAGATCTGTGAGAACCTTTCCGAAATGTTGTTAATATCACTTGTCAGACATGTATCAATCAAGGCATTAAAGAAATCCACATACAGATCAGCCTCATGGCTGCTGACATACTTTTCACAATCGATGTAAGCTACCGCCTCTTCGGAAATGGAGATGCCTTCCAGCTGATCTTTCGGCATGTCGTATGTATGCACGATGATCATGTCTTTTTCTTTATTTAAAGATGCATGTGCACAGATTTGTTTAACAACTTTCACCAATCCCTGAATGTTACTTGTATATTTCGCATTTGCCAGTGTTCGTAAAACATTGGAAGAAATACGGATCGGCTGTTTCAGGATTTTCTGCTCTCTCAAGAAGAGCTGAATGACAATGGACTCCCTTTCCTCCTTGGGCCTTGCATCGAAATCCTGCAATCGCACAGTCAGAGGAATATATTTTCTTAATGCAGAACTCAGATAGGCGTCCGGTTTTTCATTGCTCAAAAAGATGAAGTGAATGTTTTCGTTGGCATATTTCTCAAAATACTGGATGAGATATCTTTCCAGGACACCGGTCATCTTTTCGAAGTGTGAGAGGATGAAGACAATGCCGTTGTCATGACAGGACAGAATCTTTTGTTTGAGAGCTTCTGTCAGATGCTCATTCGTATCAGTCAGCTCCGTTTTGACAATCTCTGTATTTTTCCCGATTCTGCCGTTCTTCATCATGGAGTTTCTGATCAGCAGTTCTGCCAGCGTTCTCTTTCCCGTTCCTTCATTTCCATAGATGATCAACGGCAACCCGTGAGGAGGATATTCGATGATCTCTACGGCTTGTGAAATAACATTTTTCAAATAGCCGTCATACCCGCATAATTCCTTGAACACACTTTCCGAAGAACCTTTTTCATTCAGATATCCCAGTAAATCTTCAATATCCAGGAAATCCTGGTCTTCCAATTTCATGGAATACATGTTTTCCAAAGTAGGAATGTCAACAAAGTACACCGGTCTGGATTTAATCTTCAGAACAAAGTTTTCATTAACCAGTTCATTCAGATATTGAGATGTAATCGTTCTGGATAAATGAAGTGCATCCGCAATATGGCTTGTCGTGAATAATTCTGCATTCTCGAAATTTAAGTTTTTTGTTTGTTCAATCAGATATTCTCTGATCTGTTCTTTCGTTCCCTGTTCCATTTCTCACCTGCAATAGCATTATAGGTTTGCTATTTTCCTTTTTCGGATCTGACTCTTACTTTCAACACAAATCCCCTTTTTTTGCGTTTTTCCGTCAAAATACTTTCTTCTCGACACTTTTTCTGATGAAAGAGGTTTCAGCTCTTTTCATCTGACGATAAAAGGAATAATTTGTAGGTTGTTTTATTCCAAATCCTTCATTAATATATACAATTAATTCATATTTGTATATACATTTATGAAAAACAATTCAATTTGTATATGTTAAAATAGACGAATCATGGAAAGCGGTGTATATTTATAATCAGAAAGACAGATATCGTTTATGGAAGAAAAAAAATACAAAATTGTAGAAGACTATATTATCAAGAACATTAAAGAGAAGATCTTTAAAGCCGGTGAACAGATTCCCACAGAAGACGAATTATGCAAAAAGTTTGGCTTTTCCCGCATGACTGTCAACAAAGCTTTGAATCATTTAAGTGAGATGGGTTACATTAACAGATCTCCCAAAAGAGGCAGTTTTGTGAATGTGCCTACCATACATAAGGTAACCGTACTTCAGCAGAGTTTTTCTGAAGATATGAAACGGATCGGCTTAACACCCGGATCAAAACTGCTGTCCTATTCTCTTGTCAAAGCCTCAGATTATCCCGAAATCAAAGAAAAGCTTCTTCTGGAGAATGATGATTTCATTCATTATTTTGTTCGTCTGCGTACAGGTGACGATATGCCTATTGCCATCAGTTATACATATGTTTCCGCAAAGATCGTAAATGCGATTGATATTTCCAGTCTGGATCATTCTTTTTATGCATATCTGGATAAGATCGGTATCACAAGAGACGGTGTAAATCTGGAATTATCTGCCGTACTGCCGGATCAGAAGAAAAA
>CACXCB010000103.1 GCA_902766005.1 uncultured Erysipelotrichaceae bacterium
AAGTATTCTTATGTTAACCCGCATTCTACTTTGGAAAACTGCACTGTCGGGAACTACTGCTCGATTTCGGCCGGGGTTAATATCTGCCCGGGAGAACATGATTTATATGCGATTTCGACACATCCTCTCTTTGCAAGAGATGAGATACCAAAGCGCGTGCCGGTTGTAATTGGACATGACGTCCTGATTTCCTTAAATGCAGTTATTCTGAAGGGAGTACATATTGGAAATGGCGCTGTTATAGGCGCAGGAGCAGTTGTAACAAAGAACGTAGAACCGTATGAGATCGTCGGCGGTGTATCTGCAAAGCATATTGGATGGCGGGTTGATCCTGAGACTATCAGAAGAATAGAGAATACAGAATGGTGGCAAGAGGAGCCGGGTAGAATCAGGGAGATTCAGACCCAACTATTCTCAAGTGAAAGACACCGGTATGAAAGACAAGCAATATCGGGAGAATAAAATGACCAGTAATACGCATCCACTCATCAGTGTTATTATTCCAGTTTACAATATCGAAAACTATATTGCAAAATGTATTGAGAGTGTTCAAAACCAAACATATGATAATATAGAAATAATACTTGTAAATGATGGATCCACAGATCACAGTGAAGAAGTCTGTGTCAGCTATGCTCAAATTGATGAAAGAGTTACTTGTCTGACAAAAGAGAACGGAGGTCCTTCATCGGCTAGAAACGAAGGGATTGATTCTGCGAAGGGTGAATATCTCTTTTTTGTGGATGGTGATGATTTCATTGCACCTGACACCCTGGAAAAACTATATGAGAGAATAGTTGCTGATCATTCCCAAATAGTGATGTGCGGAATTACCAGAGTGGGGAGAGACAATAGAATATCAGAATTGTTTGAGCCTCCGAACGGCGTCATAACTGGGTTTGAGGCACTTAAAATGGCTTACGGAGAAGACAATGGAGTCCTCTACTGTTCTTTGATCGTAAACAAACTATACCAGCGTATACTGTTTTCGCATATTCGCTTTCCAGAGGGTAAGTTTCATGAGGATGAAGCGACAGTATATAAATTGTTGGATCAATGTGCTTCGGTTAGTCTCATATCAGAACCGTTTTATTATTATTTGGATCGAGAAAACAGTACAATGAACTTGCCGTATTCGGTAAAGCGGCTTGATGGGATCGAAGCAATTTACCATAGGTATTTCTATTTCAAAAACAAAGGTGGACAGTATAATCAACTCTTGATTCCTGAAGGCAAAGGATTTGCAGCTGTTTATTATCGTAGCAAGCTGCTTTTTTCCCCAGCTTCAGAAAAGGAAAAAGAGAGAGTAAAGGAAATTGACAGAATGGCGAGAGAAATCTGTTTCGACAACTTCAAAGCTTGGTCTCTTCCGCGCAAAATAAAGCTTTTGGCACCGAGGTTATATATATGGATAAGCAAAGCAAAGAGGGGATTCAAAGGTGAATCAGCAGAATAAAAACTCGGGAATCAACGCCCTGATCAGTATTATCGTACCGGTTTATAACGTGGAAAGATACTTGGATAAGTGTATTACGAGTGTTTTAGCGCAGACATATAAGAATCTTGAGATTATTCTTGTGGATGACGGATCATCAGACAAAAGCTCAGAGATTTGTGATCTTTTTGCGGAGAAAGATTTGCGAATTCTGGTAATACACCAACATAATAAAGGATTATCTGCTGCACGGAATGTAGGGATAGAGCATGCCAAAGGAGAGTATCTTGCCTTTGTAGATGGGGATGATTATATTTCTCCCCTTATGATAGAACATCTATACTCCAGAATTGTGCCGGATCAAGCTGATATAGCGATCTGCGGCTACAGAAAAGTGGACGAAGAGGGGCGTGAGCTGAGCGTTGCAACGATCCCGGATGCAGTTGTCTCTGGGGTACAGGCGATAAAGATGCACTACCAGAATACATCAGGAATAATGTTAATGCCTGTGAATAAAATATATGCTAAAAAACTGCTCGAAAGTATCCGCTTCCCTATAGGAAAGGTTCATGAGGATGAAGCGATCTTCTACCGTGTTTTGGACTTGTGTGAGAGGGTCAGCATTCTCGCGGAGCCGCTTTACTCCTACGTACAGCATGAGGACAGTATTATGGGTAGGGGCTACTCTGTAGAACGATTGGATGGAGTAGAGGCATTTTATGAACGCTTTCTTTTTTATCGTGATCATGGAGACAAATATCAGGATCTGCTGCAACAAGAGGGAGAGATGTTCATATGGCTGTTCTATGATGTGATACGCCAGTTCCGTCCTCATACAAGGGAGGAAAAAGAACGAGTTCGTGAAATTTACAGCATGGCAAGGACTATGT
>CACXCB010000104.1 GCA_902766005.1 uncultured Erysipelotrichaceae bacterium
CCTGATCATTTTTTTCTGCCTGTTTTTGCAGGCCTTTTCATCGTTCCTTCTCAGTTATTCAGACCTTGGGGTGGGTTTCATACTTTCCTCCTGATTATACAATGGATTCTCTATGATAATCGGTAATATCCGATCCGAGTTTAGTATAAATTTCTTCTACAGAAGCGTGCGTTGATAATGTTTTTAATTCTGCATCTGTCATACCGATTAATTCCAGAAATTCTACATGACCGTTAGGGGTATCTAAAGAGTTAACGGTCGGATCTTTTACAGTGATAAAACCTGTAAGATTGGATTTTTGTTTTGCATCTATTCCTGTTGTCTGACCTGTATAGATATATTCATCCGGTTGAAATAATTCACCTTTGGTAAAAGTAATTCTGGCAATCATCTGCAATATACCGCAGATATTCTTTAATTCTGCCTCTTCATCTTCAAAATCATATTTTTTCAGCTTCAAGGTTAATTCGTATCCGTATCCGCTGATCTCCTGATCCTCTGTTTCTTTTCCATAGATTTCCGTTAAGCCATACGAAACAAAATGCCAGTATTCACCGCCATCATAAATACTGATGCCATCTAACGGATCCTTACCTCCCAATATCCACTTGATAATTGTTCCATAGTGCTTTGGTTTGGTCTGTCCAGGATACACTCTTTCAAATTCCTCGGTAATTGCATCCCATCCGATTGTCAGTACTTCCTCTTCCTTCGGTTCTTCTTTCTTTTTCTTTAATTTATCAAATAAACCCATAACAGTTCTCCTCATATATATTCTAATCTTTTACACTGAAAAAAGAAAACACTTGTATATTTACATGATTGTTTTAAGTAAATATGGCATCAAACAAATCATTGTCCACCATTTATGTGGATAACTAACTGTATATTGTGGATAGATGGCGCTTTACGCAAGTATTGACATCTTTCCACATTATGTTATGATATTATCGAAGTAAAGGGCAAAGTCACAAAACTTTGTCCTTTTTCTTTGAAACGCCTTTATGGCGTTTTTGTTTTGTACTAGGAGGTATAATAATGAACAAAACAATGATCCCTTACAGCTCTCTTACCATCCAGGATGATTTTACCTGTGCCCTGAAAGGGTATCTTCGGAAAAGTATTCTCAGACCCGAAGCTCCTTATCCCCCTGCTTAAAAGGATCATTCCCGATCTCAACGTTGACGGTTTCACTACAGTCATCAGCCAGAAGACAGTCGATGAGTTCTATGACAGCCATGGCATACGCATAGACATCTACGGTGAAAACGGAGAATTCATCACAGCACTGGAGATGCATATCAACAGAAGGACAATGCCCGTGAAAAGGCCAAGATACTACCAGTCCGTTCTTGACATGATGCAGCTGAGCAGAGGCATCTTCTATGACGAGCTCAAGCAGCAATATGTCATTATTATCTGTCCTTATGATCCCTTTGGTGCTAAAATACCTGTATACACATTTACTAACATATGCCACGAAAACGGAATGGAGCTTGACGACGGGACGACAAAGATTTTCCTGAACTGCGCCTCGGAGCAGTGGGATAAGTATCCTGAGCTCAAGCCGTTTGCAGACTACGTTATGGGAAAGGCCGATACAGAAGACAGCTTTATCCGGGAGATAGACGAAGCTGTCAATATGGCAAGGCAGAATGCACAATGGAGGAAAGAATACATGAACCTGCAGGAGAAGCTGTACCTTTCCAAGATCGAAGGTATAGAACAAGGTATAGAACACGGAAAATCAGAAGAAAGAGTTAATGGAATCTACAAAGCTTATAATACATTACTTCGTTTTACTTCTGTAGATAATGCCTTAGCAGCTATTGCTGAGCAATACAATATTACCAAGGAAGAAGTAAAACAAGCCATATCAAAACACAAGGAATCCTGAGACAAAGGATCTCAAGATCAGGGAATGGGACTGTCCGGCATGCGGAGCACATTATGACATGGATCACAACGCAGCCATAAATCTGAAAAAAGAAGCACTGAGAACAGCGCTTCTGTAGATAACTGTAAAGAATCAAGGTACCCTTGGGCAAAGGGAATCCCATAAGCTC
>CACXCB010000105.1 GCA_902766005.1 uncultured Erysipelotrichaceae bacterium
AGTTCAGCTTTTTTGAACGCACCACTATCAGGCACTGGGCTCTACTTCGTGATAACTGGGGTGAACGCATGAAACAAGCGGGTAAATAGATCGTGACAAGTGGGCTAGATTGAGCGGAAAAGACAATTCACTCTACGGCAGTATTCTCTTTAGAAAGGGTATCATCCTGATAAGGCGAGTAATGCAGATGGTTATGATAAATATCAGTACTGGTAATCCCAATCTGTAAATGAGACTTTTTGTATCAAACTGAAAAACTCTCTGTAAAGCGGTTATTATAAACCAGTGCATAAGATATACAGGAAAAGTATAATCTTTAAGAAAACAGAATAGCCTGCTGAGGCGTCCTTCCATTATTCTTGTTCCTATCTGCTTAAGGAAGACAAAAATCCCAAAAGAATATAAGATACTGGGAACATTGGTATACCCCTTATATGTAGAAACGATACTTCCGGCACTACTTGAGAGCTTATAGGTTCCTATAAGATGCAGTAAAAAGCCGATCAGCCCGAGGATATAAATACAAAGCCGAGTTCTCCGATCGAGGTCGTTTGTATGGATAACAACACCGCCAATAACAAATATTAAGTGCCCTGAGATGACCTGTAGAGAAAGCGGCAAAGCAATATCTAGCCCTAAAACATTGATAAGAAAAGGAAGCAGATTATTAGTAATAAAACCGCAGCATAATAAATACGTAAATACACTATTGCGTTTGTTTTTTGATATGGACGCAAACAAAGGAATACATAAATAAATGCAGAATAAAACAGGGAAAAACCAATAAACATTGATAAGTCTTCCTGCCAGTATACTGTTAAAGATCTGACTGAATGATGTGGTGTTGAAATCAATCGAACCTGAAACAGCTTTAAAACATAATCCGATAAGACTCCAGGAAACAAACGGTACAAAAGTCTTTCGGATACGTTTCATAAAGTATTCTTTTGTTGAATATCTGTCCTGATAGTCAATAAGAGTGATCCCGGTGTTCATAAAAAAAACAGGAACCGCAAAATAAAAAAGGCATTCTATAATATTAGCTGTGAACCAATACGATTCAGAGCTGTATTCCCAAAAGCACCCATTAGTATGTAAAACAACAACTGCAAAGGCAGAAACCACCTGTATAAAAGATAAATAAGGAATTCTATCTGCGGATACTGGTCTTTTCTCGCTCATAAGTAATAATCTCAATGGATAGGAATAATTTTTTTGAACAGATTTTTTAGTTTGGTTATTCTAGTATATCGTCCTTTCTCACCAAACAGCTTTTCGTAATCACCTTGAAGGATCTGATGAACGAACCAAGCTGTTTGCTTGTTATAAAACTCTTTTGATTTTAAACTTGAAACACCTAATTCATTAAAGTATTCCTGCTTCAGTTTATAGAATAGCCTTTGTTGTGATTCACCTTTTAGGGACTTTACATGCCATGTCAAAAAACTGGCAGAATAGTTTTCAAAATCAAGTTTTCTATTCTCATAAAGTCCCCATTGCAGCATCTGATTTCGTAATAACAAAAGTGCATCATAACAGCACTTCCAGGATTTTTCTCTTGTGACTGAAAGGCTGGGGTATGCATTTTGACGCTGATGAAGCAACACATCATCTATTGTTGTAATACGGTCCGCTTTTAAGATGGAAGCATAGACAAAAAACAAATCGTTGGAGGTGCGCTGTTCCTGAAAGTATATATTGTTTTCTTTTATAAATCTGGTACGGAACAGTTTATCCCATGCCCACCCCATGAAGGCATTAAAGATATCTTTTTGTATTTCATCTGCTGAAAAAACATCTTTGTTCGGTAATAGTTCACGGCGAATCGTTTTTTGTACAGGAGCATATTTTCGAATATCATTGTAATAGCAGTCGCTCCGGAAAACAACGATATCGGCTTTTCTTTCATCAGCTGTTTTCACAGCAGTTCTGATCATATCAGGTTCAAAGAAATCATCAGAATCCAAAAACAGGCAGTACTCGCCGGCAGCGATTGCAAAACCATTGTTTCGGGCAGCACCTGCGTTGATGTTTTTTTGCGATAATACTTTGAACCTGTTATCCCTTTTTTGATATTCGTTTAGAATGTCAAGCGAATGATCTGTCGAGCCATCATTTACACAGATAATCTCAAGATCCGTGTAAGACTGTGCAATTAAAGAGTCCAGACATTCAGGCAAATACTCTTCACAATTATAAACAGGTATGATGACCGAAACCATGGTATTTAATCCCTCATCATTTATACTTTAGAACATAAGTTAAACAATAACGCAGGCCGTAATGATTTACAAAACTGAAAAAATCAATAATAGTCTGTGGAATCAACCTGAGCTTTTCGTTTCGGTGCCATCTGGCAAAAGCGCTCTTTGATGGCTTTTTTATTGAACTATCTTTTAAAAGACTTTTAAATGTCTCTTTTGAGCAATTATTGCGCATGTATATCAGAGGGTTTTCAGAAACCTCGGTAACCATCTTCCAGATACGCCAGCTCAAGTGGCTTCTCAGAAATAAATCCTTGTTTAATCCTTCCTGGAATCTATGCTGGATATCAGCAAGATATCCATATTTAAATTCCTCCGCTAAACGATTATAGTTCCATGCATGTTTTTCGGCTTCTCTGGTCCATAAGATCTTTTCATAATACTTCTTTTTGTCAGGGCGCATGTCTAAATAGTCTAACGCAGAAAGGAATTCATCCCGGACGAAAAATACCTTATCTTTTGACTTAACGGAAGAATTGACATTGTCAATCCGGTAGTGTAAAAAAGCATCCTTCAACAGTCCGACACGATCTGCAGAGATCATGCCTTTCATCATAAAGCCTTCGTCCTGATATGAAGCACCAGGTGTCTCTAAAAAGCAGATATCATTATCGATTAAAAACTTACGGCGGTATATTCCTGCCCAAATCTGAGCAACCCGCATGAAGATGCTTAAATGATCCTTCGGGCAAAAAACTTTGTTATATGGAAGATTTGCATATACTTCAAAAAACTCATCGCCTTCGTCAGAATGACGATACTGGTTTGATTTAACAATATCCGCATTCTCACTTTTTGCAAATGAATAGAGCTTTTCAAACATCATAGGATCCGCATAATCATCTGTCTCAATAATGCCGATATATTCCCCGGAAGATGCTTTTATCCCAAGGTTCATTTGATAACCATAGCTTCGTTTATCCGAATTGATCAAAGTGATCCGTGGATCCAAACTGGCATATTTTTCCAGTATTTCCAATGTGCCATCTGTGGAGCCGGCATCAACACAAATGATCTCGATATCCTTTAATGTCTGGTTGCAAACGCTGTCGATGCATTGTTTGATGTATTGGCCGACATTTAAGGAAGGCATGATTACGGATACTTTAGGCATACACGATCTCCTTTCCGGGGTATATTGTGTTCTGTGCAAAGAGTATAATAATCAATCTCTCGAATAAAGATCTCTGGTATAAACCTTTTCTTTTACATCATCCAAAACATGATCGAATCGATTTGCAATGATTACATCTGCTTGTTTTTTAAACGAAGCAATATCATTGACTACTTCACAATTAAAAAACCTGGATCCGTTCTCCAAAGTGGGCTCGTAAATAATAATAGGAACACCTTTGGCATTGATCCGTTTCATTACACCTTGGACAGCTGATGAACGGAAATTATCACTGTTACTCTTCATGGTAAGGCGGAAAATGCCAACTGCTTTAGGGTGCTTTGCAAGGATTTGCTCGGCTATAAAATCTTTACGGGTACTGTTGGATTTGACAACAGCTTCTATCAGGTTCTGCGGTACGTTTTGATAATTGGCTAACAATTGCTTGGTGTCTTTAGGCAAGCAGTATCCTCCATAGCCAAAGGACGGATTATTATAGTGTGAACCAACGCGGGGATCAAGGCAAACTCCGTCAATGATAGCTTTAGTATCGAGCCCTTTTTCCTGGGCATAGGTATCTAATTCATTAAAGAAACTGACACGAAGAGCAAGATAAGTGTTGGCAAAAAGCTTGATGGCCTCTGCCTCAGTAGGCCGGCAGAAAAGCACAGGAACATTTTTATCAAATGCTCCTTCTTGCAGCAATGACGCAAACGTATGAGCGGGTGTTTCTTGTCCTTCAGTGAAACCGACAATAATACGGCTCGGATGGAGATTGTCATATAAAGCACGGCTTTCACGCAGAAACTCAGGAGAAAACAGAATATTATCAACACCGTATTTTTTGCGAACACTCATTGTATAGCCAACGGGGATCGTTGACTTTATTACCATCGTCGCTTTAGGATTAACACGCAATACGGCTTCAATAACAGATTCTACTGCTGTAGTATTAAAATGGTTTGCTTTTTCATCATAATTTGTGGGTGTTGCAATCACAACAATTTCAGCCTTGCTGTATGAATCATCCTGATCTTGTGTCGCGGTAAGATCAAGTGTTTCATTGGTTAAGAAGTCTTCAATTTCAGGGTCCTGAATGGGACTTTTTCTATTATTTACAAGTTCAACTTTTCTAATATCTGTATCAACGGCATAAACAGTATGATGCTTGGAAAGCAAAACAGCCTGGGACAATCCAACATAACCGATTCCTGCAACAGCAATAATCATATTAGCCTCCTAAGGAATGCATATACTTTATTATATACTATCATAAATTGAATATAACTCAAGGAAATTTGATTTCATCTTAATCGGCACTGATCTCCAGTGAAGTGACCTCAAATCTCCCGTTAAAACTTGCATCAAATACAATCACATCTTTTTTTCTCGCAGTTCCGGGCTTTACTGTCAGCTGTATCATATAGTGTCCGTCATCAAGCTTTTCGATTTCATTGTTCTCTTTTGTATAGGCGCTTGAGTTATACATGCCATCAATAAACTTAAGTGTTGCTTCTTTAGGATCTCCGGTAAAGTGAATTGTTACGGTATACTCTTTATTGCGGTATACATTCATCCCAATTGTTTCAATGTGGACAGTACCGGTGCCACTAATAGTCCCTTCCGAATCATGTTCGACTTCGCCTTGGACGAGGGCACTTTTCAATGTATTGCTCTTTCTAATGCCATATAGATGGGATAAAACAGATTTCCCTTCTGAATCACATATAGAGAGTTTTTTCATCCCAACACTGTCAATAGAAATGATTGTGCGATTGCTTTCTTCCGTTATACTGTTTTGGTCGATATCACGAAGCTTTTTTCCATCCAGGTATAAGGCCCATCCCTGTAGTGCCGAACTTCTTTTGTCGAAAAGAAGTTCATAGCTGCCAGCAGGAAGCTCCAGGGTAAACTCCTCTTCTGCTTCAGAACGCGATAAGAAATATTCCTTTAAAATCCAACCATTCTGAGACAGCTTCCCATCTACCATGGGGGATACTTCACTTCCATTACGATACAAAAGATCCAGATTATCATCACATAGCAGCAAGTCAAATCCTTTTTGAACAGATGAAAAGACTAAAAATATAGAGTCCGGGCAGATTATAATACAGTCTTCAGGCAGATCTTCTACGCCCGGAATGTCTCTAAAAGTGATGTCGTAATCTGAAAACGTACCTTCCAATACATATTTCTGCATTAATTCCTTCGAAGTGGAAGTATCTTCTAAAGAAATGACAATACTTGCTTTTGTCAAATACTCTTTAGAAAAAGATCCCAATGCTTCTGTCATATTATCACATTGTTTTTGAATCAAAGAAACGGTTTTCTTAATCTGTGTTTCCTGCACCGGTATTTCAACACCGTTGCTGTCAATTATTCTGGACTTCCAGTTTTTTAAGACTCCGTTTACCGGCATCTGAAAAACAAATGCATTATCAATACATTCAACAGGGATAACCAGACAGGGATCTTGATCATTTCCTTCATATATCTCTGCCATAATGCCCTTCTCTCCTTCGTGATATAGAGAAGCATCTGAAGGAGTACTCACTAATGTATACATTCCTTCTGAAAGTCTTTTTGTTATTGCTTTATCGATGTTTGTGTTTACCAAAGATCCGCCTTCTAAAGCAGCAGACTTTAATAGAACAAACGCATCATCCACATAGACAGCCGTATATCTATTCAATAGGTACAGCCAGTCGCTATCTGTGAAGCAAATGACATAATCAAAGTTATCGGACAGAATCTCAGATTCATTCCTGACACAAATGTTTTTACCTAACGATTCTGATAGACTCTGTGTATCAAGTTTTGGATCGGAAAGATTGCTGAACAATGCTATGCTGTTGTATGCTTCATTCGTAAGCAGCTGCTTTATAGCGGTGCTGGAATCAGTTGAATTAAGCCCGACGACAGCATTCTTATTCGTCTTTCTGATAGAAACACTATGAAAACTCCCGGACTTGGCACCGCTTCCTGTCAAAATTATCTTTCCGCGAAAAGCAATCGGAACGGAAAACGTAACATGATCCCCTTCAAAAACTTGTTTAACGACAGTGTGCGAATTCGCAGTGTTGACTATAGTGAGTGTAAGCTCCTCTCCTGCGGTTAATGGATCGTTCAGGGTTGCGACATATGTTCCAATAGAATAAGAGCGGGATGCAGAAGCTTTTAGTGAGGTTTTTGTCTTGGTAAAATCTTCAATGTCTAATTCAAAGGATACCGGTGTAAAATCACTTAGATGCAATCCGGAGTTTTCCAGATTGTAACAGAGCTCTTCTCCCTTGACGAACACATACTGGGATTGATCTTCTTTCATATCTACAGCATACCAGCCATGTTCCAAAGAATCCTTAAAAGAGGAAAAGGCAGAAGTAATAACGAGACCCTGTTCAGCATCATAATCCGGTAAGCCGATATGACAGATTTCATCATAGTATAGGAATTGATAAACGGTTTTATAGGCCTGTTGAACGTAAAGGTCATTAACGAGATCAGACACACCGGCCTTTTCAAGCTCGTAATACGTTGAAATGGCCGGCTTCATACTGCTCGACTTCATAGTATCGTATTTCATTGCAGTATAGCCATATTGCCAAATTGAAAAAGCCGCTAAAAAGCATAATAATATCTTATACTTTCTGAATCGTATCAAAGTATAGATGCCCGGAATAAGCACAAATAAAGCAATCGCTCCCCAAAGGAAACAGTTATATCCGGTTTTTGAATCAAAACCACTCCAGAAATCGAAAGCATACCAACGCTCATTAGCGAGTTTGGAAAAACGCACATAAGGATATATCACTGTGATCCAGACTACTGTAAGCGCTATACCGATCAGGCCGACGATCCAGAGCCATCGACGAGTCTTCTCCCTTTCTGCAGTCTGGAAGTATAGAAGTGTCAGCATGCAAAGAGGTGGGACAAAGATACCGAAATAGCGAGTGTAAGTAAAGATCTTCAGCGCATCACGATTGCTGTCATATCCATCCGCAATTGCATAGGAAAGCTCTTGTAAAAATCCCAAAGATTGGTATAACATAACGGCAATTATACCGGCTGTCAAGAAAACAATCCCCAAACAGATTTTCTGCTCAGGCTGCTTTTGAGACAAATGGGAACTGAATGTGCTCCTGTTAAAAACCGTTTGGAAACCAAAATGCCCACATAGTGCAAAGGCAAGCAGAACAATGCAAGAAGAAGCAAGAGTTATTGTAACAACCTGTCCAAGAATACTCAGCAGGTATGGCCCCCAATACTTCAATGAGCCCAATAAAGATAATCCTGATACAGATAATTCCGTATTCTGAACGGTGTTTGCTGCATTAGGAAAATTCATATTAACAATGATTGATTTAAATGATCTTGCAAGCCACCAGCATGGAATGTAGGTAACTGTAAAAAACACTATGGAAAACAGCTTTTTTTTCAGCAAGATCCAAACAAAGAACCATACTACTGCAAACATGGGTAAGAGGATCAACATCCGCTCGTGAGCTGTTAATGAATAAGCACTGACAACGGCGAGAATTGAACTTAAAACCCGCTTCCTTGCAGAACCGGATTGACTGTCATGTAATTCAAATAACAATAATACAATGAGCCAAACGATAAGATAAAGGATTGGCTCATTGAGAATCTCATTACTTCGCTTGCTAACAATATAATTTGAAAACAAGGCGATTAGTATTGTTTTCCAAAGTGCAACGTCTGTAAAGTGACGCCGCATAAGAATATAGGCAACAACAGCGCCTAAAGATTCTACAAGAGTTAATACAACAAGAATCCAGTAATATATGGTCATCGGATCTTTGAATAAATGAAAGAAAAGTCCAAACAGAAAGGAGAAACCACCTCCGTAATAACGATTCCCTGAAGCAAGCGCTTCGGTCCAATTCAGCGGGTAAGTCAAGCCGGCTGCAGCAAGAGTAGAGAACTCATCGTAAACCATACTAAATGGTGTGTTTTTTGTTGCAAAGAATAATTGCGGAAGAAACGAACAGAGAAATACGATCATACCGCAAAGAAGAGACGTATGTTTCATAAAGAAATTCGTTTTATTCGATTCAATAATCATAACAGACTAACCCTATTGGAGATTCAGATCAACAATCTCAAACGCTCCATCAAATTGAGCAGAAAACACTATTTCATTATTGTCACGCGAATAAGTGGGTGATATCTCTAATGTCATGCAAAACGTTCCTTCCTCAACTTCCTCAATTTTTGATGTTGTAACATTCATATAGGGGTTTTTAGTCATGTCGTATGATGACAATTCAGCAGTCTTAACAGATCCGCGGAATGTGATGGATACAGTATATTTTTTATTCTTCACCATCTTAACACCCGGCAGCTGCAGCTTAATCGCATCTTCCCCAATAACTTCTTTAGTAATTGTATCATATTTGCCGCCGGCAATGTTACAGTTTTCAAATGCAGGGATCCTTTCTAAACCAATGATCGAATCTGACAATGATTTACCATCCTCTGTTTCAATGGTCAGAGGGGATTCTCCAAAAGTGCTCATCAGCAGTGAAGGCATATCTTTCAAAAAAACCATATAAGTCCCTGCAGGAACTGAGATGCTCTTCTTGCCGGAAAAAGCATAATAGAATTCTGAGGTAAGCATGTTGTCTATTTGCCACTTTATATCAGAGGTGGATATTAGTTTAGCGTTATTTTTTGTCATAAATACACAGCCTGAAGCTGCATCATGCACGGTATATCCATCTTGAATCAGCTTATAAACTGATTCAAGAGTTGTTCCTTCAATAAGAACATAGTTTTCATCCAAACGATCCGGTAGTTTATCTGCGTCCAGAGTAATAACTAAATGAGCGTCAGTATTAATCTTACGCTTAAAATAAGAACTCACTAGTTCTGAAGAATAATTATAACTATTAATGTGTACAGCAATATCATCTTTAATGTTGTTTAAATTGATATTGCGTGCCAATAGATCTGAAGCAGAAGCATATGACTGTTCTGCTGCGGATACTTTTTTGTTGTATCGAATATAGGAACAATCCAAGGGGTTTCCTTTGCTGTCAAACAATGCGACCATCCAATGAGATAGATTATAGTCGACATTTAATTCAGCTTCACAAATCCCTTTATTTACTATTGTAACGGGGATCCTGTTAATATAACCCCAAAATTTACTGCTGCCTCGGGAGGACGACTCCGCAATAATATAGCAGTATACGCCGTCTTGTGGCATCTTTACACCTTTTTTAAGATTAAATCTAAATCGATAAGTTCCACGAGCCAAAAGTGCTCTTGTCCCATAATCTTTTTTTATACTATAGTAATACTCAGTATCTGAATCCCTTTTTTCCAACAGGACAAAAGTGGACGTAAAGGTATTCACTTTATACGGCCCAAGCAGACGCTGCCAATCATTATCCGTAAAACAAAGGACATATTTGTAATTATCTTCTAAGATTTCAAGCTCATTCCTAAATTTGAAATCCAGTCCTGTTTCATTTGAAAGGGACCTGGAATCAAAGTCTGTAAAAGATCTATTGTTTAAGAAAGCAACCTGGTCTGCATCCTCATCAGAAAAAGCGGCGATTACTTTTTGCAAAGAAGGCTGAGAAGTCTTTTCCAGGTATACCGCAGGAGAAAGCTTTACAATTGAAATACTATCAAAAGATAATAGCTCACCGCTGTTATCGGATCTAAGACGAATGTTCATTCTTCCATCATGAGGAACAGAAAAAGTACATTTACCCTCTTGTATTTTTTGAGAGACAATGTATCTGGATGTCCCGCTTGTGACAAGGTTCAATGATACATCATTATAATTATAAGAGTTACTGTCAATCCTAAACGAGTACGTACCTGTTGTAAAACTGTAGTATTTTTTTGTCTTGATTAAAGTAGAATCAGAATCTGAACCGGACTCGGAAAAGGAATCATCAGTCAAAACGATATTGACAGGCTGGAAATCTATCAGTTGATAGCCGCAGTCAATTATACGAGCAGAATACTCTTCTCCTTTCACAAATACATAATATGTGTCCGGGACGTCCCATGAGATACACTTCCAACCATACGCCAAAGATTCAATATATGAATCATAGTTTTCAACGATCACAATACCCTTTTCAATGTCAAATGAAGGAAGTTCAGGATGCACTTTTGAATCATAAAACATCATCTGATAAATTGTAGGATAATGATCTACAAATAGTTCTTCAATTGAATCTAAAGAATCGACCTCGCGAATTGCTTCAGCGGTATTAACACACTTTTCTCTGGACAATGGAACGGATACTTTTGCGGAAATAGCACTATACTGCCAAATTAAAAACAATGTAATGATGACGATTAGTACTCTTTGACCATTACGCTGAAGCAAAACGTAGATTATAGCCAGAATGATAAACAGCAAAATTGATCCCCAGAAATAATAGTTATAACCATTTGTAGTGCTAAATGTATTTCCAATACCGTAAGCAATCCAGGGAGTTGTTGTTTCATTCCAAAAGCATACATATGGATAGATGTATGTTATCCAGATCACATTAAAAACGAAGCATACGATAGATGAAATGCGGACTAACCGTTGGGAGATGCTCTTGTATGATTCAAAAAGGTTTATTAAGGTGAAAATACATAAAGGGCCGACAAAAGGGCCAAAGTAACGAACATACGTTAAGATCTTAAGACCATAAATGCTTGTCCCTTCCCCCAAATCATTAATAATATGTTTTAGATCAGTAATCCATCCGCCCTGAATTGGCTGAATAAACAATGTTGCAAAAACACCTGCTCCCAAAAACAGAGTTATGACATAAAAGTGAAAACGATTTGTAGAGGCGGTGATATGACCGATCAGTTTGTTTCTTCTGAAAACGGAATCAAAACTATATTTCCAGAATAAACAGAGAGGAATTGCTATTACTCCAAATGTTGCCAGGGAGATCGTTACAAGGGGACCAATCTGCGACATTAAAAAAGGTTTTATCGTGCTTAAATCAAGCAGATGAGAAAGGTCCATTGTTATTTCTGAGTTAAGAACAGTTGCTTCTGTGGCAGAAAAGTTTAAGCCGATAACTGCGTTCTTAAATATGTTCGATAAATACCATCCGGGAACAAATGAAGCGAAAAATGCGGGCAAAGATATGATCGACTTTTTAGAAACAATCATACACAGTGCCCAGCAGAATAACAGCATGGGGATCAGGATGATCATCCGGGTATGTACCATCAATGAATAGGCAAAAACACAACCCAAAAGAAAGGAGTATATGAAGAATGATTTCCTGGCAGTGTGCTCGTCAATCAGTTTCAGTATAATCCAGATAATCAGCCATACTATAAAATACAGCACCATTTCATTGATGAGACTGGTTGCCTGTCTGACAATCAGGTAGCTGGATGCGACTGATAGAAAAGATGCATACAACAATCCAATGTTGGGATAATGCTTACGGATAATTGAAAAAACGATAAGTGCACCCAGAGATTGAATTAATGCAAAAGCTATCAGACAAAGACGATAAATAATGACAGGATCTTTAAACAGGTAAAAGAAAACTGCCAGTAATACAGAGAAGCCTCCGCCATAATAACCGGTACCTTGGGAAGAGATTGCTTCGCCCCAATCAAGAGGATAAACAATTCCTGCAGCAGAAATCAATGAAGGTTCATCGACCAACATGTAAAAGGGGTATTTATCAAGACAAAATATGATTTTGGGTAAAAAGGCAAATAGAAAAACTAAAAGTCTAGCCAGGGAGTCTTTTTGAGATTCCGGCAAACTCATCCACTTATTTATGAAGTTTTTTATCTTGTCGTTTTTCATCAACTAAACTGAGGCTTTTTTCACTTTACCGCTTTGTCTTAAAAAAGATTTATATGCTCTGCACAAATATAAATATCCAACGGGACAGATAGAAGCAATTAATCCCATAGCCCTGTTTAAGGTTTTACTGTTGTGGTCCTTAAATACCATAATCCCATATTTTTTAATGAATTTGTACAGGGCCTGATATATACGGATTTGCGTATTGTTGCTCTCCATCTGAGTAAGAAGATCTGATGCCATAACAAAAGCATGACAACGGATTGCAGAACGGATCTTGCTGTTCTTACAGATAGGATCTGATAAAACTGCTTGAGTAAACACTGACCATTTCCTGGAAATATCTTTTCCTTTCCCGGAAGCGACGATACTGCTCGGGTTCTGGAAATAAATATATAGTACTTTATTCGAGTACGAAACACTGGATGCCAGTTTAAAAGCATTAAAGTTATAGATAAGATCCTCACCTAAACTTGTGTTAACAAATCTGATTTTTCTGGCAAGATCGGCCTTGAGTAATTTGCATACAGCATAACTGCGTATCTGGCGCCGATAAAACATATTGACTATTGCATCATTGCTATTGACGTTGCTCTCTATAGCATTTTCGTCAATTGAAGGGATTGGATCATCAAAAGCCAACCTAATGCAATCTGCGCAAGCAATATCTGAGTCTGTGTTAACAAGCAATGAATAGAGATATGATACATAATTGGGGAAGATGTAATCATCAAAATCCACGAAACAGATATACTCTCCCATTGCCATTTTCAGTCCAAGATTCCTCGCGGCTGCAGGTCCTCCATTGGATTGCGAATAAAGGCGGAATCTGGTGTCGTCAGAAACAGCCGATGATATCATTTCATAGGTGTTATCAGTTGAACCATCATTGACAATAACAATTTCCAAATCAGGATAATCCTGGGCTTTTAACATGGCGATGGAGCGCTCCACATACTGCTCCCCATTAAATACAGGAACAATCATACTAACCTTTTTCATGTCCATACCCCAATCTACATTTAATTAGTTAGCGATTCGAGGATAAGCTTAGAAAACCTCAAAGCGATGGTCCTGTAATCTTTATTAGAAATCTCTGTTAATGCATTGGAAACCAGTTTCTCGCGAAGATCAGGGGAATCCAACAACGTCTGTATCGCTTTGGAAAGCCCGGGTACATCCTTCTCCTCGACCAATAATCCTGTTTTTCCGTCCTCGATCAATTCCGGTATCCCGCCTGTCCTCGTAGAAATAACCGGGACTCCGGATGCCATTGCTTCCATAATCGCAGTGGGAAGTCCTTCCTTATCTCCATTTGAAGCAATAATAGAAGGAGCCACAAAGATATCTGCAGATGCATAGAGTTTTGTCAATTCTCCGTGAGTCTTTGCCCCAAGAAAGAATACTTTATTGCGAAGAGTATCATCTTCAGCCTGCATCTTCAGGCTGTTTTCCAAAGGCCCTGACCCAACAATAAACAATAATACATCAAGAGATTTAACTGCTTCCAGCAAGAATTCGACCCCTTTTTTTTCGGCAAGGCGTCCAACAAAGAGCAAAACCGGTTTCCCGTTCTGCATAAAATAATTATCCTGTTTGTTTTTCGGATCAAACGATTCTAAATTACATCCCATCGATATAACATGTGGATTACAACCGGGCAGTATCTGTTCTGCCCTTGCTTTTAAATCCTTTGATACGACAGTGAAAGCGGAAGACCTTGAAATCGCTCTCTTTTTCACAGCTGAAACAGGCCATTTGTTTAATTCCGCGACATCTCCACCATGTCCGGTCAGAATATATTTTTTCTTAAACAGACTTTGAATGACCCCCTGCGGAATAATCCAATGTGAATGAACGATATCATAAGAAGGCAGCAGCTTCCTAAGTTTGTTCCATAAGCCTAAGACCATGAACGGGACTAAAAGCGCACGGACTTTTTTTTCTTTGATTCTGGGAACAATCGCACCCGGATAACACAAGGTTTCCCATTTATGGATAGGAAAATAATGATACCTTATAACGTGTACGCCTTCCAGGTATTCTTCTTGTGATGCGCCGGGAGCTGCAGGGGCTAACACGGTTACATCAAAAAAACGAGTATAGGCAATGGCTAAATCAAGAATAAATCTGGGTTCAGTATCACCCTCCCATCTGGGAAATGTGGAGGCTGTAAGTAATAGTTTTATTTTCCCAAGCTTTCTCATAGCTTTCTCCGATTATACATTTTATTAACGAATATTTTTATTATTCTATCATATTGTGAAAACAGAAGCAACATGGAACGGTCATTTATGTAATAGCTTAA
>CACXCB010000106.1 GCA_902766005.1 uncultured Erysipelotrichaceae bacterium
AATTTCTACAACATTATTAATGAAATGTTAAATGAAGGCATGATCATGTCAACGATAAGGAATGAGAAAACGCTAAACTCAAATCGTTCATATCCACACAGATATCTTTCTCCGAGCGGAAAGAATCATACTCTTCTTCTCAGGATGAATACTGAGGGACAGAGTTTCTTGTCTGCTGCCGTTTCGGGAGCGCATGCTCAGGGTAAATCCCTTCTTAGTCTTTATAAGAAAGTTTCAGTCATGAATGCATCCGGCTTGGATTCATTTTCTGATAACAATGAAATTTTCATACAGTATGGTCGTGGTTATAAAATGGATTCAAAGATAAAAGAATGCTATACAACTCTGATGTCCTGCAACTTTCAGTCAAACAAAATAAGTTTCAGATATAACGGTGCACCCATGAGTTTCGCTACTGGGGCCGTTGTTTACTCTCAGGATAAAGATATGATTTATCTTATAGGAAGTTATAAACATAATGTAAAGATCATAAGATACAGCGAAATAACAGATATCACTCCAACTAAGGAAAAGAACAAAGAGTATGGTTTGGAGAAGTATGATAAGTATGTCCAGGATATGTTCAGTATATCAGTCGAAGATCCTCAGGATGTAGAGGTTCATTTTGAAAATACCATAGATAACATGATTAATCTTAAGAAACTATGTAAGTTAAGAGTTAATGGATCACTCACAATCCAGCCTGACAAAATCATATACACCGACAGGATCAGCGGTATCTCGGATTTTGCCAATTATCTGCGAAACTACGGGTCTTCTTTTAAAGTAATAAGACCTGATTCACTGATCAAATCAATTAATACAACACTAAAAAGATCTCTTGAAAGGTATAACGGTAAACTGAATGGATAACAGATACACAGAGCCATATGAGCGTATCATTGCTTACAGATACTATTTAAATACCCATGATGATACAACACTTAAGAACCTTTCAAGCGGTACTTCAATCCCGTATGAAGTTGTTAAGAATGATCTGCGCATACTAACAGGGGGTACAATACCGATAATACTTGCTGACCCGATCGATGAGGACGATGAGGAATTATTTGACAAAGGATTTGATGATTACTGCGAAAAAGCAGTGTTTTATTCCAATGAAGAACTTGATTACACCAGTGATGATTCATACCTCCTTGTCCATGCGACTATTGATGAGTATATAGCTTTCAACAACATTTTCGAACAATCCGGTAGCAAAAAAAGAGTAGAAGACGAGAAATACTTCATAACATCTACAATAAGAAATAAAAAATATGTTCATGAGTTTGATGCAAAGATAATAGGATATCTGTATTCCATAGAATCTGCGATTATTTCCGGATCTTGTATCTCATTCAGATATTCGTATGGATTTAACCAGGAATATGATTCTATCTGCATGATTCCTGCTAAAATTGCATTTGATGCAACAGAGAGCAAATACGCTGTTCTCACTACTGATTCGTCAAAGGTTTATGTGTATGATCTTGAACTCATAGACGGAGATATTTCAATATCAAAAGCTATTGTTCCTAAACCCGACCTTAAATTACTATCTCGATATAATAAAGTCTGGGGATTTGATTTTAATTCAGCCCTGAACAATAAGGGTGAGTTTATAAAACCTACAAGAGTAAAAGTCATCTTCTATGATGAGGCTAATGTTATAAATAAGGCTAAGCGAGATCTTACATACCGAAATCCCATTTCTCTTTCTGTCGATAAAAACGGAAATCTGGTATATGAAGACGACATTTATGGCATAGACGCCTTCCTGCGTTGGATTTATTCATTCGGAAGTTCGGTTCAGATACTTGAACCTAAATGCCTAATAGATCGTGTGATAAAAGAGATTAGTTCACGCTTAGAAAATATTTGAAGGGAAGCAAAACGCTTCCCTTCTTTAATATCATTCCTTGTTATCCTACATTGCATCCAAGAGCATCTTGTTTACTTTGTTCATAGTATCAAGATACAGTTTTTCTTCTTCTTTTGACATATCGCTTGTATCCATATCTTCTAGCGCTTCCATAGTCTCAACATACTGTTTCATGTAGTCATTGTATTCCTTGAGCATCTTTGTCGTATCACTGGTTTCTTTATATTTCTTCATGAAATCACAGTATTCCTCAAAGAATTTGACATATTCATCCATAGCTTTCTGGAATTCCGGTCTTATTCCATCTGTTTTTTGATTATCGTCAGAACTTACAGATTTATCACTGCTTTTCTCATATCCTTCAAGCTGTACACTTTCTCCGGATTCCTTGGGTTTATCTTCAAGTTTTGGACAGTTTGCAAATGCATCTTTACCTATCTTTGTATCATTATTCCACACGATCACACTTTCAAGTGAACTGCATCCGTCAAAAGCGTGATCACATATGCACTTTGTATCGGAGCCAAAGCTTATCTCTGTAATGCTCGTACAGTTCTTAAATGCACTATCACCTATGTCTGGATCTCCCCAGATTATTAGATCTTTAAGGTTTTTACAGTTTTCAAATGCGTGATTGCCTATTACTTTTGTCTCGTTCGGTACACTAAACTCTAAAAGCTCTGTACAATCCTTAAATGCTGAGTCACCTATTATCTCTATATCTGCCCAGCATAGTACTGATAAGATATCACTGCCTTCAAATGCTGATGCATCTATACCTATAACATCACAGTCTTCATAATCAGCGCTTATAGTTGCATGATTGCCTTCTCCGCTTATTCCTGTTACATAGGCTTTACCATCTCTTACTTCATACTCTACTGTATAATCTACTTCTTCGCTCCTGCGTTTTTCTGTTGCTTCCCTTTCATCTAGTTCAGCTTTAACTTTTTCCATTATCTTGGCATAGTCTTTTTCACCTTCATACATAACCTGCTGCCTTACGTTCGAATAGATAATATAACACTTAGCATGTGCGTCAGAATATGCTTTATACATGGAAGAATGTGCATCTGAATAATCGGTATAACACTGTGAGTGAACATCAGACCATTCATTATATGCTACCGTATCTCTTGCATCATCTAAAAATCCGTTATAGAAATCATCATAGTAGTTATCGAATACTCTGTTGTATACATCATCATAGATGTCATCAAAAGCATCATTATATACGCGGTCATAGAAACCATCCAATGCCTTATCAAATTCTTTATTATCAGCACTGGTATCTATAGCCATCTTAAAATACGCTTCATAATACTTGTCATATGCATCATAAAGATTTTTCATCTCTTTATCGATAGAATCAAAGAATGATTTTACATCGTCTGCCTTATCCACATATTTATCATATGTATCGATGTTTTCTTTTAATGACGTATAGTTGTCTTTTATTGTCTGAATGGTAGCGGCTGTATCCTTATCGATTGCATCAAATATCTCATCATAACTTGCATAATCAGATTGAACTTCAATCTTTGTCTCTTTGTTTTTTTCTTCTGACGCTTTTTCTTTTTCTTCGCTGACCTGTTCTGTTGCCTCTGTTTTATCTGTATCATCTGTTTTGGTGCCACACGCCATACTCAACGTACAAAGCGCGATCATTATTCCTATGGTTATTCTGTTTTTCATCCTTCTGTCCTCCTTGTTACCATATATCCGTTAGCTTCAAGTACTGCTATGATCTCTTTTACAATAAGTGCATCACTTATATCCTGCTCGCAGCCTTCACATATCCTATTTATCATGTATATAGATACTCCCGTTACCTCCGACAATACGCGCAGGTTTGTCCTCCCGGGAATGCCTCTGCCGGCCTCCCATTTGGCGACGGCAGACTTTGATACATGAAGCCGGTTTGCAAATTCTTCCTGAGTTAATCCCAGTATCTTTCTCCGTTGACGAATAAACTCTGAAAAAAGCATATCTGACTCTCTTTCCATTACATCTTCTCCATTAATCATAATTTCTTATTTTCTCTAGAGCAAAGTACTTATTTTGCCACTTTGTGTACTTTTTGTGAGGCCTCCTTTCAATTAATGGATGGTTTTTTTCGCGAATATGTGAAGATAAAAAATACCTGCCGTTTAGGGCAGGTAAACTCATGTATTGTCTTAATTGTTTTCTGTTTTCAGTTCTATAAACTCTATTTCACTAATATATGCAAAAAAGGAGGTTCAACATTGTGAACTTCCTTTTTTGTCTCTGCTTTTATGACTCTCGGGCTTTCTTCATTTAATTCACAGGCGTTCAAGTGGACAAAGACGCTCGACAAGTTATTGCCCGGTCTCTCGGGCTTTCTTCATTTAATAGTGTCCCTGGAAACCCGCATGGTTACTGGGTTTAAAAGGCGTTTTGCGTGGGAGTCCTCATTTTTCTCTTTAGCAATATGAGAAATCGTCTCAAAAGTGCCTCAAAGCATTGATTTTACGCTATCGGCTGATGTCAACAGTACATGTAGTTCACTTTCATGCCTATTCTATTAATAAACGTAGCATTATCCACGTTAAGAAGATCGGTAAAGTCCTCAAAGTCATTTTTGATTATTTCCTTAGCCTTATTAATTGATTTTTCAACGGCTATACCATCATCTTTTTTGTAGTAAAAAGTAAGATCATTGCACGCAAGTATTAGATCTATCATAGATCCTGTTTCATTTATGCTGTTTCTTCCATCTAAAATATAATCGTCTGCCAATTCCACATCGCCTTTTTCTAGAGCGATCAAAGCAAGATATTTATAGATCAGTTCTAGTGGATGTCCGCTAAAACTCTTGTTTTTTCTAAGACCACTTACCATCTTCTTAAGTTTCTTATAGATCTTCTCATCCAACTTTTCTAATTCAAAAAGATAAATTCCCTTAACTAGAATAAGTAATGCATATTTATAGTTGACATCAGGATTATCCATTTTACTCTGATCAAGTATATAATCAATCCTTGTTTTTATCGAATCTGCATCATCAAAGTATCTTTTTGCATTCTCTTCATATTTTTTCTCATCATTAGAATCCATATAGAACTGTAGTAGATAGGATAAGGTAATCTTGTAATCATATTTATTCCTTTCCATACTCTTTAAAGCCAATTTAAAATAATCTTCAGCTTCACTTTTTCTTAAGAAAGCATAGCTTTGTCCTACAGTGCTATATGTCTTTGCCAAAAGCAGAGAAGTTGATGATTTATCTATTTTCGCAATCTCATGACGTATTCTTTCGGATTTCTCCTGAATTTCCAGACTTTCATCTAAGTAATGCTTCGCCTCTTCAAACTTTAGTTTGTCCATCATAACAACGGCCATCTTATTAAGGACACTACAATACTCCTCCATTCCAAACGCATAGATGTAATCCTTTAACTTATTGAAGCAATCCTTTGCCTTTTTTGAATCACCTATATGACAATAGACTGATATTCCAGTCTCATATAATCGAGCAATGACGCTTTCTCTGTTTTCATCTCTTATTTGATCAGAAAGTTTTTCAGCCCAAGTGTTTAAAATCTCCAAGATGTATACTGACT
>CACXCB010000107.1 GCA_902766005.1 uncultured Erysipelotrichaceae bacterium
AAGCTCGGGTAATCTGGACACACTGGTGTTCTTGACCGAGAAGCCCCCACCTCTTAGCTTCAGCGAAGGTGGTGGGAGTATGTCACAAGACAGGAGAAATTCCATGCGTGAACTATCAATGATGATCAAACCGGCTTCATCTTTATGCAACTTACGATGCAGATACTGTTTTTATGCCGATGTCAGTGAAAACAGGTATGTGGCAAGCAACGGTGTTATGACGGAGGCGATGTTAGATTGTCTTGTAGAGCGTATTTGCGAAGCACTAGAAGACAGCGGAACAGTCAATATCAGCTTCCAAGGGGGTGAGCCGACAGTTGCAGGATTGGCCTATTTTCAGAAATTTGCGGATAAAATGAAAGCTTATCCGAAGATTCATGTCAACTGGTCCATGCAGACAAACGGCACGCTTCTCGATGAAGAATTTGTACAGTTCCTCCATGACAGAAACTTCCTCTTGGGAATCAGCCTTGACGGCTATCAAAGCATCCATGACAAAAACCGTTACGATGCATCAAAAAGAGGCGGATTCTACCGGACCATGAAAGGAATCGACCTCCTAAAGAAATACAAAGTCGATTTCAATATCTTAACCGTTGTCACACATGATCTTTCAAAGCATCCAAAGGCTCTCTTTGATTTCTATAAAAAACATCATTTTAGCTTCATTCAGCTGATCCCCTGCCTGCCGGAACTGGATGGAGAAGATCGAGGATTGGCACTGTTGCCGGAAGATTATGCCTCCTTTTATATTGCCTTCTTTGATCTATGGAGAAAGGATATAGAAAAAGGAGGCACCATGTCCATCAGCATGTTTGAAAATCTTGCATGCATGTTGCAAGGAATGCCTCCGTATCAATGTGGATACATCGGTCAATGCACATCCCAATTTGTGATTGAATCCAATGGCGATGTATATCCTTGTGATTTCTACTGTTTGGATGAACATTGCCTGGGAAATTTACATGAACTCGGTTTTTCCGAAATGCAACAATCCGCAAAAGCTGTTGCATTCACAAAAAACAGCGAGTGTAGGAAAACACCTTGCGATACTTGCCGGTATGTCAGGTTCTGTAACGGTGGATGCAAAAGACAGAATGTATGCTGGCTGAAAGATGACATGTGTGCTTATCAGGATGTGTTAAACCGTATCCTGCCACAACTTGCATATATTCTGAAGAAATAAAACAACGGATGATCAATCCGTTGTTTTATTTCTTCGATCAGAAGTCAACTTCTGTATCGTAATAGCAGCACTTCAGGAGTTTTTCCATCTCCTCTACGGAAGGCTGACGAGGGTTGGAGCCTGTGCATGCATCTGCAATTGCGTTGACAGCGATGTCATGGAGTCTTTCCAGGAATACTTCCTCAGGAACAAATCCCTTTTCTGTCGGATAGCTGTCTGCACCGTAATGCTGAATGCAATGCGGGATGTTCAGGTCATCATTCATTTTTCTCAGGAAAGCAATCAAAGCAGCAACCTTTTCATCATCTGTTGCGTTTTCATCGGCAATTCCCATATAGTCAACGATGACACCATAGCGTTTCTTTGCTGTTGCATCCTTTGCGTTGAAGGCGATTACCTTTGGAAGATACATGGCATTGGCTGCACCATGAATAATATGTGCACCGTAGTCAGCAAAAACAGCGCCTGTCTTATGTGCCATGGAATGAACAATCCCCAGCAAAGCATTGGAGAATGCCATGCCTGCTAGACATTGTGCATCATGCATTCTGTGACGTGCTTCCATGTCTCCGTTATAAGACGGTACAAGATCATTCATGATTATTTCAATTGCATGGATTGCAAGTGGATCTGTATATTCACAGTTAGCTGTGGATACATATGCTTCTACTGCATGTGTCATTGCATCCATGCCTGTATGAGCTACCAACTTCTTAGGCATTGTCTCAGCTAATTCAGGGTCGACAATTGCGACATCCGGCGTGATTTCAAAGTCAGCGATTGGATACTTGATTCCCTTACTATAGTCAGTGATGATGGAGAATGCAGTAACTTCCGTAGCTGTTCCGGATGTGGATGAAACTGCACAGAAATGCGCCTTCTTGCGCAGTTCGGGAATGCCGAATACCTTGCACATATCTTCGAATGTGCATTCCGGATATTCATATTTGATCCACATGGCCTTTGCCGCATCAATCGGTGAACCTCCTCCGATTGCAACAATCCAGTCAGGCTCAAATTCCGTCATTGCTTCTGCACCGCGCATGACTGTTTCAACTGACGGATCGGGTTCAATGCCATCGAAGATACGAACTTCCATGCCTGCTTCTTTCAGATAACCTTCCGCTTTATCCAGGAAACCGAAACGCTTCATGGATCCGCCGCCGACGCAGATCATTGCTTTCTTTCCTTTGAAAGTCTTCAATGCTTCAAGAGATCCTTTTCCGTGATAGACATCACGAGGTAATGTAAAACGTGCCATTATTTGTCCTCCTCATTTGTGATTATTTTCACACACAAATTATTTTACTTACTCTTTCTGTTAAACAGAATGATCAAAATGTATATAATGTCATATCATTTCCCATATAACTGTATGCAAAAACAGAGATGTTACGAAAGATTCCGCAACATCTCTGCCTGAACTTAGTTACATTTTGAGTATACTGATTTCTTCTGTTAACTGCTATTACCAAATAGTGCATGGCATTATATCAAATATTATATACATGCTTTACAGCCAGCGGTCTCTTGAACGGTAAAGCTGTTCTATAAAGGCATTGTCTAATTTTGAAAGCGTGTAATTCTTTTTTCTGATCAAAACATCTTTATGTGTCTTTGTGTTATCCACGCACTCCCTTTGTACAAGATTGTACCTTTCCAGAAGCTTCTCCGGGATCGGTGAAACCCACATGAAGGTATCATGATTTTCTGTCAGAAGATCAAACTGTCCTCCTCTTTCAAACAGGAAGATTCTTCTTTCATTGTCTTCAAGAAGTTCTTCTTTTCTGATAACATCAATCGGCAAAGACGGAACATACGGATCACCATGGATGATTTCAATCATGTTGCTTAAATCCGCAAAGGTGATTTCTTCCTTATATGCAATCTTTGCCTCTCTGCTCATGATGGTAACGTAATGGAATTCCGCAACAAGCTCACAGGCAAGATCATTTTCTTCCAGAAGATCCATAAAATATTTATCAAAAGAAGATGCATAGCGGATAATGCCAAGATGATAATCCGAATGCAGAATATTACGGATAGCCTGTGCCGAATTGGTTTCCATATAATAGATTTCCGCAGGTTCCGATTTTATTTCCCCGGAAAACTGTACAAATGCATCGGAAATATAACTAGCCCGGGGAACGGAGATGGAAAACCTCTGTTTATTAACGGACTTGTCCTTAAACATTTGTTCAATATCATCAATCTGATTGAGAATCGTTCTTGCATATTGCACGAATTCCTCACCTTCCGGTGTCAGCTTCATGCCGCGAAACGTGCGGTCAAAAATCGTTATACCAAGATCCGATTCCAGTTCTTTTATACAGCGGCTTAGATTCGGCTGAGCAATATACAGCTGCTGTGCAGCGCGGTTGATTGAACCGGCCTTTGCCACTTCAACAGCATATTTCATATGGAGAATATTCATCTGACTGCCTCTTTCATTCAGGCAACCATTATAGCATTTTCCACCAGAAAACAGTTTTAAAAAAATGATTGCATTTATGCAACCATTTTAATCAAATACCGGTTTTTTATTTTCTTCAGGAACAAATCTTTCCAATGCATCCTGTATGCACAATTCCCAGAAGCGCCATTCATGGGAGTATCCTGGAATTTCAAAGAATTTCGCATCAAGACCAATTTCTTTTGCGTAATCCCTGAAGCCGAGGAAGTCCTTATAGGCAATGGGATCCTTGTCACCGCAGGCAAAATACATCTTCGGCATGGAGATCCCTTTTTTCATATTGTCGGTGATAATATCCCACAGGTTTAACGGAGACTTCTTATATCCGTCCATACCGTCAAAATTGTTGATCAGGTTAACTTCTCTTGCCGCAAACGGATTCTTTAAATCCGGTTCCTTTAATGCGGATGGTGAAGAAGAAAAGCTATATGCCCCTGCAAACAGTTCAGGACGTGTGAAAGCAAAAACGCATGTTCCCCTGCCACCCATGGATAAGCCTGCAATAAAATTGTCTTCTCTTTTATCACTGACAGGCAGCCATGAATAGACTAACGGCATCAATTCTTCAAAGAAATAGGAATACACATTGTACCCCAAGCCGAATGTCTTCCAGTCAACATAGTTGGAATTGAGTGCGGATGGCATAACCACAGCAACATTCTTTTCACATGCATATAATTCCACATTAGACTTTCTGAGCCAGTCGGAATAATCTCCGTATGTGCCATGCAGCAGCCAGAGAACTTTGTATTTTTGACCTGACTGATAAAAATCCTTCGGTTCTTTTCCAAATGGAAGATCCGGCAGAATTACATTGACATCTGTTGTCCCGCATAAATACTTGCTCGTAAAACTCAAGTGCATCAAAGCCATATTATCATTTCCTTTCTGTACCGTTTCGTACATGTTTCCGCACCCATTATACCATTTGTATGTATATGCGGGAAAAGAAAAAGCTGCATCTGCAGCTTAATATCCACCTTCGACTTCCAGGAATCCATCCTGCTCTTCGTCGGTCTTTAATTCTATTTCACTGATCTCATCGAGATAGGTGACCCCACTCTCCAGTTCAATCTTTTCATCCAGCACCTTTTCGATATCCTTGATGCCGCCTTTGAAGTATTTGGAGTTATTGAAGTTTCCGTTAAGGACGTATTTGCCTCCACCGAAATATTCTCGTGCAAGATCGGTGTGAATGACAAATTCAATCGCATCATTGGACCCTGCTGTACAGCCGTTCGGTGCATGCTGGCGTGCTTTTTCATCAACCTTGACTACTGGCAAGGTAATACCCGTATCCAGTTCAACATAATACCTTGATCCGATAGCACCGAATAAGTATCCCATTGCCACACCGATAAATCCTTCTTCATCAACCAAAAGCCCGTAATCCGTTACGGTCATGTGGTTATGGATGTACTTATACTGTGCAGATCCTGTAGCAGTGATCATGCGATAATCTTCATATGTCTTGACACTGCTGGTTGTACATGCACCAACCGATTCCGACTTCCATTCCTTGCGATAATGCTTCAGATCCGCCGGCGAGAAGTCCTCCAGGGAAAACCCTGTCGTAGTGATAAGCATGGAACCGATCGCAACTCCTGCCAATAATTTTTTTAATAAACGTGTTATCTTCATAAGCGAATTGAATTATAACACCATCTAAAATGAATGTAAAACCATTTACTTACTGTTGCAAATCCAACTTTTGATGAAAATGTTTACATCAAAAAAAGCCTCACGGTTTCCCGTGAACCATGTTCTTTTTTACTCGTCAAATCCAGTGGATTTGGAGAATTCAGCGAATTTATTTGCCTCTTCAATTCTGCCTTCAGCTGTTGTAACAACAGCATTGACTGCATCTGCACCAAGCAGGAGTCTGAACGGAGCTTCCTCAGCATAAGCCATCTTGTAGATGAGCTCACCTGCTTTAGCAGGGTTTCCCGGCTGCTGTCTCTTGTTGACGGCGTTTGCATTCTTCCATGTGGAATCCTTATATGCATCAACCTTTAACGGAGCACTCTTCAATGCTTCATCATAGAAGTGTGTACGGAAGGAACCCGGTTCGATGACCATGACACGAATGCCGAGCGGTTTCAATTCCTTGCAGAGACCGTCTGTCAAAAGATCCAGAGCAGCTTTGGAAGAAGCATAGTATCCGGAACCGATTGCAGATCTTTCGGCAGCGATACTTGTTGTATTCATGATGACGCCTGCACCCTTTTCTCTTAAGATCGGCAATACTTCCTTGATCATGTTGATCGGGCCAAAGAGGTTAGTCTCAAACAGTTCGCGGATGGCTTCATCCTCACCTTCCTCGACAGAAGAACGATAGCCATGGCCTGCATTGTTGATGAGAACATCTACGGTACCGAATTTTTCAACTGTCTTGACAACAACTTCTTTCATTTGATCACGGTTGGCCATATCCAACGCTACAGGAAGGCATGTTTCCGGATAATCGTTTGCGATACTCTCCAGTTTAGCCAATGATCTTGCGGTAATGACTGCATTGTCTCCATGAGAAAGAACAGCTCTGGCAATTCCTTCGCCGATTCCACCTGCACTTGCACCTGTAATAATCCATGTTTTGCTCATATTATTCTCCTCCTTTTATGAGTCCTGTTTGACCACAACCCGATTGTGGTTGATGCTGATTCTTTTTTGCCCGTCTTCTGTCAGAACGCCTTGTATAAGCTCTTCATCCAATGTATTCAGTTTATTTATTTTTTTCATCATTTCTTCGTGTGACATCGGATGAAGCGTACTTCCAAGAGGATTCTTGACATGTATTCTTGTCGTATTATGGTTGGAAACCTGTGTCAGTTGAATCTCATCATCACTGAAAGATGAATTGGCTCTGATTTCAACTTTTTGGATTTCTTCTTTTTCTTCGTTGCTGAGATAGATCTTTTCCGGAAGCGGTTCAAACAGGCTTTCCGGGTTTCTTAATCCTTTAGCGATAATATACGGCAATGATACAAATGCCTCATAAATGGTATCCGGATATGGATTGCTTCCCAGCAGTGCACATCTTTCCGATACTTCTGCGATAACTGTATCTATTTTATCACATTTCGGGATACCCATACATGCTTCAATTGCACCAAAGCTGATAAATCCGTAAGGATACGGTTTACAGGATGTCTCCATGGAAATAAACCGTTTTCCAAGATCTTTCATTCCTTCTTCAATAGCCGGCTGATCCGTCACCTGATAAATCAAACCGAGTTTTCCGGACAATGCATTCACATTGCATGTGAATCCCTTTTTGGCAAGTGAAGCGGCAGTATATCCGTTTTTGGCTGCTATGGCAGGTACATAACTGCCCGCCATTGAGCCGTGTGTTCCTCTGATGCCTGAAGCATAGCTCGCCGCAAGAGACATTGCATTTTCCATTTCTTTTCCATTTAGATGCAACAGTCTGCCAACACCTGCAGCTGCTCCGATTCCTCCGGCAATACCTGTTGTATACCACCCTTTGGTTTCATGAGTGAACATGATTTGTGCAATTCTGCATTCGACCTCCATGCCGATGCATAATGCTTCCAGAAAATCGTGTAAGCAGATTCCCTGTTTTCTGCATAGTGCAAGCAGGGCACTCGCTATCGGTCCGCAAGGATGCGTTGTCGTTGTGAAATGAATATCGTCATATGCAAGAATTGCCGAACTGAAGCAGTCAATCAAGGCACAATCCGATAAAGAAACCGATTCGTCTCTTCCCAACGGTTGATATCCCTTTCCATCTTCTGCACAATAACCGCTTAGTACAGATACTGCATTTTCTTTTGCTCCTCTGTAAGTCACTGCAAGATAATTCAGAAGTGCATCTCTATAGAAGGATGGGATTTCACCTACTTTTTCATCTGCCGCAAATACGATCAGCTTCCGGATACTCTCTTCCAACGTCATCATAGCTTTACAGGATAAATTGCAGCTAAGCCGCCATCTACCAGAATCTCTACACCGTTAACGTAAGAAGATTCATCACTGCCAAGGAATATTGCAGCTTTGGCTATGTCATTGACATGTCCGACCCTTCCTGCCGGGATTAATGTTGAACGATACTTCTGACGTTCGATTTCCTCTTCTTTGCTGCGTCCGAGTTCTCCACCCGCAGCATCGGTAGGAATAACACCCGGTGCAATTGCATTGACGCGGATCTTTCTGTCTCTCAATTCGTTGGTCCATGTATGAATAAATGACTTCTCTGCAGATTTTGCGGCAATATACAAACTGAAGTCCTTTAGACCGAGCGAGGCAGTTACAGATGTATTCAGGATAATCGTTGATCCTTCCGGCATAATCGGAAGGCAAGCCTGAACAGTGAAGTACGAACCCAGCACATTTGTATGCATGACACGGTCAAACTCATCTGTCGTTACATTCTCCAGTGAAACATATCTGCCGACACCTGCATTAGCGATGACAATGTCCACTTTCCCCTGTTCCTCTTTGATCTTGGCAGCTACTTTGTCCATATCATCCCGGTTGGATACATCCGCTACAGAATAACCGATATTCTTTCCGATCTTTTCAGCAGCTTCCTGCAGTTTATTTTCCCTTCTGCCGGTAATATAGACATATGCGCCTTCTTCCACATACTGTTTTGCGATTTCAAATCCGATTCCTGTTCCTCCGCCGGTAATCAATGCGACTTTTCCTGTCAATCTCATATCCATCTCCTTTTGGCACAATCATAATAGCGGAAAATCAACACATGCAGAAGTCTGAAAAAAGAAATCAGTGTATACCTTTCAGTACACACTGATAATATCTGTCAGCTTTTTGACTTTCGCAGATGGGAATCTCGAGAAAAGGATGCCGTATGGTATTTCAAAAGACCAGTCCATATCCGCCGTTTTCAACAGCGGATGCGTTTTTACCCAGCTGAGCGGTGTCACCAGAAGACCTTCGCCATTCTCGCATCTTTTCAAAATGGAAGAACTGATGGTTTCAAAATTCATGATGGAGATATCTTTACAACTGCTTTCCAAAACAGATCGTATTTCATCCATCACTTCGATCTTGCCTGGACTGATCAGAAATATCTTTTCTCCTTGCAGGTCTTCATAAGACAGTATTTTCTTTTTTAAGAGCGGTGAAAAAACAGGCATGGCTATCTTAACAGGATATCTTTGCAATTCGATGCCGCTGCATTTTCGATAAGACAAATGTGTTTGATCGACAATCCCCCCGATAACATCAATTTCATCACCGAGGTTTTCCATGATGTCCCTAACCCTTTCCGGGCGATCGTCAAAAGAAAGAATTTGAAAGCGCAATTCAGGCCAGGAAGCATAAGCCTTTTCCCACAAATCCGCAAATATATCCGCCGGCGTAACAGGAGAGGTTCCGATACGAATGACGGTATCATTTTCGTCCATCTTCATTCTGGCTCTGTTCATGGCATTCTGTGCCGAATCCAGCAATACCTTTCCGTCCGTATACAGAGACTGTCCACCCTTTGTCAAATGCAAGCCTCTATGTGTACGGTCAAAAAGAGCCGCACCGACTTCTTCTTCCAGAGCATCTACTTGTTTAATCACTGCGGAAGGCGTGATATACATTGCATCTGCAGCTTTGCGGAAGCTGCCGTATTCCGCAACTTTAATAAATGTTTCAAGATATTTCAGATTTAACATAACAATTCAGACATTTTATCGAGGATCAAGATACTTCTTCAGATCATTCCCGGTTTTGACATATCTGTAAATGCCAACCACAAGCATCGGGATGGAACATCCAAGAAACAAAAAAGCAATCGGTTTTGTCCATAGGAAATCAAAAACTTTTAAAATTGCAATCCCTGCAGATACCATTCCGATAAATGTTCTGACATAAGCCAGCAATGTTCTTTCGTTAGCCAGGTGCGTTCTATCCAATGCCAGTCTGTCACTGTTTGATAATTTGATTTCTGTTTTATTCTCCATATGATAAAATCTCCTGTTTATACCTCTCAAAATTATACCATATCAGACATTATTTGTTTTCTGTTGTATTCGATAAATATGGCATTGATACCTCAACGGGATTGTGTTATAACGTGGATGAAAGCTGGCATCTCCTTGTCATTATTTGTTTTTAACCGATCAGCGTGGAATTATAGGCATCCCTCAACATGTCTGCCTGAGACGGGTGCAATCGGACAAGGAGGTTGTAATGACAGCTTTCGTCAACAGACAGAACAAGTCGACGCTGTTTGCCAAGATCTTCGGAAGCCCCGAGAACAAGGCATACACCCTAGAGCTCTACAATGCGATAAACGGCACACATTTTGCAAACCCAGACGATCTCATCCTTACCACGCTGGAGACGGTCGTCTACTGTGGAACGTCAAATTATTTGCAGGCCAAAATTCAAATTATTTGAAGATGGATCAGCTGGATTCCTGGCATAAGTCATAATATCTG
>CACXCB010000108.1 GCA_902766005.1 uncultured Erysipelotrichaceae bacterium
ATAGGGTACAGATCGAGGGGAATGGGAAAGGAAATGGAAAGGTCCTTTCCTCCTGATGGAGGATAAAAAGGTTTCAACCAAAAAGGACCTGTGCCCCGTAGGGGTATAAAAGGGGTTAAATGGTTACAATATTAAACAGAATATACAAATGCCCTGTCATGAGCAGAATGTAATGCATCGTAAATCTGTCCCGGCTTATTGGCATCACCAACCAGAATCAGTCGATCACCATATGCTTCTTTGAGTTCTGCAAATGCTTCCCTGTCAGATCTGACGCCCATTGCAAGAATGGTTGTTTCTGCAGGTATGCTTTCCAGCTCATTTGTTTTCATGTCTTTAACTGTGACTTCCAGATCCTGAACAGCTGTTAAAGCCTTACCTTTGGCAATAACTCCACCTGTCTTCATGATTTCCTGTACAAGGTGCATTGTAACACTCGGATACAAATTTCCACCAACTTTGTCCATCATTTCAACAACAGTTACTTTATGGTCTTTTGCCAGATATTCTGCTGTTTCAAGACCAGTGACACCGCCACCGATCACAACAATATTCTGTCCTTTGACTTCTGCCTTGCCACCAAGTACATCTTCAGCAGTTAATGCTTTTTCAATACCAGGAAGATTCGGAACAATCGGTCTTCCGCCTGCTGCAAGGAATACAGCTTCAGCACCAGTTTCCTTGACTTCCTGTAATCCGGCTTTCGTATTCAGCTTAACCTCTACACCGTATTTCTTTAATTCTTCTTCCTGTGTTTCCACAAATTCATTCAGCATGCCTTTGAACGGTGGTACTGCTGCAAGATTGACGGTACCGCCCAGTTTATCAGAAGCTTCAAACAGAATAACTTTGAATCCACGCTTTGCCAATGTAACAGCTGACTGCATACCGGCAGGTCCGCCACCGATCACTGCAACTGTTCTTCCTTCACCATTCTTTACCAGCTTTTCATCGCCCCATTCAAATTCACGTCCAAGTACCGGATTCAATGTACATCCAAGCGGTAATCCGTCATTCAGGATACGGAAGCATTCCATACAGCCTAAGCACTTGCGAATCAGCTTATCTTCTCCTGCCTTGGCTTTTGCACCCCAGTTCGGATCAGCAAGATGGCCTCTAGCGATACCGACGAAGTCGCAATTTCCATCTTCTAACATCTGTTCTGCGAAAGAAGGATGTTTGATATTGTCAACCGCAATGACAGGGATATTGACAGCTTTGCGTATATTTGCGCCTAAATGTCTCTTCCAGCCTTCTTCATAGTATGATGGTTCAATGATTGTGGAGCCGGAATCATACATGCCACAGCTGACATTGATACACTGAATACCTAATGCTTCAAGGTATTTGGCAATACGGATACCCTCTTCATCATCGATGCCATCCGGCAGATAATCATTACCATTCATACGTACAGAAATCGGAAATCTCGGACCGCAATACATCTGAATGCCTTTGACAATCTCTGTCACAAAACGCATTCTGCCTTCAAAGCTTCCGCCGTATTTGTCTTCCCTTTTGTTTGTATGTGGGGAAAGGAACTGGCTGACAAGATATCCATGAGCAGCATGGATTTCCACACCGTCAATTCCTGCTTTCTGAGCAATAACAGCACCGGTTACAAACTTCTTTACCATTCCTTCAACTTCTTCCGTTGTCAAAGGTCTTGGCTGTTCGCCGATGACTTTACATGTAACATCGGATGCGGATACAGGCTGTTTTCCGCCGATCAGTCTGCTTGGTGTCTGGTTGCCCGGATGATGCAGCTGTACAAAGATCTTTGTGTCATAAGCATGTACCGCTTCTGCAAGCCTGCTTAACTGTGCAATCATATGCGTATTTGTGACGCTCAGCTGGTTTGGTGTTCCGACACCTGTTTCATCATCTACACGGGTAATTTCCGTAATAATTAAACCTGCTCCGCCTCTTGCACGGTCTGCATAGTATTTGATCATTCTCTGACCGGCTTCACCGCTGACTTCAGCCAGGGAGCATCCCATAGCCGGCATGACAATACGGTTTTTCAGCTCCAGATTGCCGATTTTGCCGGGTTCAAAAAGTTTTGTGTAAGGCATACTTTGTCCTCCTCTAATTATGATATGTCTTTTCGATTTAACCTTTATATATATTATATTCCTATTCCGGCATGAATAAAATAAATGATCGAAGTGTTTTGTCTACTTCTGAAACAGGAGTGTGGCCTGCCTCTCATTACTGTTTCTGCTCATCCTCAACAAAAAAAACAGCAATGCTGTTTTTACAATTGCTCGTTGTTCTTCTTTAAGACATGTCTCAATAACAATAGTGCAAAGATTGCACCGCAAGCTTCACCAACCGGCAAAGCAGATGCAAGACCAGTCTGACCAAACAGCTTATCCAGAAGGAACATGCACGGAATATAGAATACCAGCTCTCTGACAACTGCATGCAGCATCGTTGCCTTGCCGTTTCCCATAGCCTGCATGCAGTAGGAAGTGTGATAGTTAATAAACTGTACAGGTGAGGCAATACAGCGGATCCGCAAGAACAATGTCGCAAAACCGATTGTCATTAATGCGGCTTCTGTATCCCCTGCTGAAGTATTCAGAAACAGGTTTGTAATCGGACGGGCACATGTCTGTAAAAGAAGGATACTGAAAAAGGAAACTCCTAACCCACATAATCTGGCAAAACTGATCGTATTCTTCATCCTTTCGTGATTTCCGGAGCTGTAGTTATATGCCACAATCGGAAGCATTCCCTGACATAATCCGACATTGATCGCATTCGGAATTCTTTCCACCTTCATGACAATGCCCATGCCCGCAAGAACAAGATCACTATGAGCAGAAGCAAGCATGTTGACACAGATATTAGCAACATCAAATAAACCTGTTAAGATAGCTGAAGGAATACCAACTGTAAACAATCCATTGCGGTTGGCAGATGTGATCTTTACCGCATCACTCCACTTGAAGCTTAGCGGTGCCGTCAATGAAGCCTTTTTATAGGCATACAGTAAATAGGCACATGCAAGAACATTGGAAATTAATGTTGCAAGTGCTGCACCGACGACTTCCTGTCCCTTCGGCAGAATGACAAACATGAACAGCGGATCCAAAATCATATTCAGGATTCCACCACCGCTTAATCCCATACTGGCTTGTGAAGAATAACCGGAGTTACGTAACAAATGTGCCAATGTTAAAGATAAAATCGTTGGTACGGATCCGATCACAATGACAAACATCGTATATTGTCTTGCATATTCAATCGTCATTTCGGATGCTCCGAGAAAGTACAATAACGGATTTAAAAAGAAAAAGATCAACAAGGATGAACAAAGGGATAAAGCCAGACAGCCAAAGAAACTGAAGGCTCCGACACTTCTTGCTTCTTCATCCCTTTTCATTCCCATTAATCGTGCAATCAGACTGCCGCCGCCGACACCGAACAGATTGGAAAATGCCACGTTCATCATGGTCATGGTTAATGTCAGTGTTGTTGCTGCCATCATATACGAATTGCCGGTTCTTCCGATGAAGAAGGCATCGACCATATTGTAAATCAGATTAATTAACTGGCTGATAATGGTCGGAACAGCCAATGTTGCCAATGCTTTTGGAATCGGCGTATTTTCAAATAATTCCTTTTTCTCATTTGTCTGCATAATTGTCCTCACAAAACAACAGCTATTGTACCACTAAAAAGCCATCAGAGATATGCTTTGATGGCTTTCAACTTCATCTGATTTTTCTAAAAACAGGAATGGATTCAAGCGGTGCATCTGCCATGATAGATTTGCTGCCGGAATACGTTTTCCCATCACGGATATCTTCCCATTCTCCTTCAGGAAGATATACCTTACGAGCAAACATGTCTTCATACAGAATCGGTGCAACAAGATATTCGCTTCCGAACATATACTGGTCATAAATATTCCAGCAGTTTTCATCTTCCGGAAATTCATAGAACATTGCCCTCAGCAGAGGAGATCCGTTTTCATGTGCTTCTTCAAACAGGGAATGGATATACCCATGCATGGATAAGCGCAGATCCAGATACTTACGCATGATTTTATAGTTTTCCTCACCATAGCTCCAAAGCTCATTGGCATGCCCTGTATGCAGATAACCTCCGCCATAGTCTCTGTTATCAAGAGGCGGTATATCCTTCGGTCCTCTTTCCCCATGGAGACGCAAGACAGCTGTAAATGTCGCAAATTCAAACCATCGGATCAACAATTGCCTGAAGGAAGGATCGTTGATATCATCTGTCATGAAACCACCGATATCTGTTGTCCACCATGGAATCCCTGCCAATCCCATATTAATGCCGCACTGCAGCTGGTCACGTAGGGATGCAAAGGTGCTGGGAACATCACCCGACCAAACCACATTTCCATACTTCTGGCTTCCTGCCCAGGCAGAGCGTAATAGATTCACCGGATTCCTCACGCCGTCTTTGATCTGATTGTCGTAGATTGCACGGCTGTAGTATTGCGGATAGATGTTGGAACAGGACAAGGCTGTACCGAGATAATATCTGTAATGGTCAAAATCATATTTCACATAATCCGGCTCGGCATTATCCAGCCACACCATATCTATGCCAAGATCCAAATAGTTTTTCTTTACCTTCTCATAAAGATACTCTCTTGCTTCAGGATTTGTGGCATCCACTTCCACACAATCTCCCTGATAATCATATGTTTGTGCTCCTCCGCGTTCAGTTTTGATGAACAGGCCCCTTTCATACATTTCTGCAAAGTTTTCACTCTTTTTGTCGACGGAAGGCCATACGGATACGCATACTTTGATTCCCATCCCATGGAGTTCATCCACCATAGCCTTCGGATCAGGCCAGTATGTTTCATCAAAACGCCAGTCACCCTGATAAGGCCAATGGAAAAAGTCGATGACGATGACATCAATCGGTACATCGTGTTCCTTACAAGCATGTGCTGTTTCCAATACTTCCTGTTGTGTACGATACCGCAATTTGCACTGCCATAAGCCCATTAAGTCTTCCGGGAAGACAGCAGCTCTTCCTGTAACAGCTGTGTATTTCTGTAACAGATCTTTAGGATCTTTACCCGCAACAATCCAGTAATCGAGTTGTTTTGTACCCTCTGCTACAAACTCACTCAGATTCATGCCGAAGGATACTCTTCCTACAGCCGGATTATTCCACAACAGTCCATATCCTTTATCAGAAATCATAAATGGCACGGAAACCTGTGAATTTCTCTGCTGAAGATCCAGAATACAGCCTTTCAAGTTGGTGTTGGCTTGCTGATACTGGCCCATGCCGAAAATCTTTTCTTCAGGGTCTGAATCAAACTTCTGAATGATCTTGTAATCTCCGCCTACATAAGGCACATACTCACGATTGATGTATTTCAAACATCTGCTTTCCTTGCATAATGTACCTTCGTAGTTTCTGAAATACTCCCTGAGGATCATCTGTGTGCCTTTGTAGAAAGCAATGACACCTTGTTTATTCACAACAGCTTTCAGATTGCCGTTTTGAATGGATGCAGTGTTTTCTTCACAGACAATCTCAGGAAAAGTGTCCTCCACGCCTTCACTCAAAGCCCAGTCGTGATCTGTAAAAGAAGGATACATTGTGCTTCTGATTCTCAATGCATCCTTACCCCATGCTTCAATGCGCAATGTTTCACCCTGATGTTTCAAAATCAGGGCACTCTTTTCTCGATAAAACATATGATTACCTTCTCTTCTTCCATGAAATATACCGGTCATACAGGCGGTTACCGGTTTTCCCTTCTTCAGGATATATATTTTCATCTACATCCAGGATATACCTGCTATAGCCGTTAATGAGTTTTGTGCCGCAGGAATGATTATATTCCCTCTGAAAATCTCCGTATTCCTGATGCACATGTCCGTAAAACATATATTTTGGATGATACTTTTCCATCAAAGTATTGAAACAGTCAAATCCCTGATGTGGCAAATCCTCCAGATCTCCATATCCTCGTGCCGGAGCATGTGTCAAGAGAATATCAAATCCGTTAGTAAGCCATAGTTTTGACTTCAATTTGCGGATCCTTTTTCGCATTTCCTTTTCTGTATACATATCCGAACCGGGCCTGTATCTTCTGCTGCCTCCTAATCCGAGGATTCGCAATCCCTTGTAATTATATATTTTGTCATCAATGTCAATGCATCCGTCAGGATACTTGATATCATATTTCTGATCATGGTTGCCTCGTACAAACAGAAGAGGACAATTGGCTACGGTCACTAAAAATTCAAGATATTCCGGTGCAAGATCTCCACATGAAAGAATGAGATCTACACCTTCCGTCTTGTTTGGGGAATAATAGTCCCAGAGACCGGGATCCTCTCTGTCTGCAATCACCATGATTTTCATTTTTTTACACCGCTGATTTCTGTCATTTCCTTACCGATGGTGGTTAGCTGATGATATTGCGGAATGATACCGATAATGTTGTCATTCAACCAGTCCATCGTAATAATGTCTTCGTTGGATAATCTGCCTGCATTGGCTTCCTGAATCAACCCTTCCTGACTGTGCAGTTCTCCTTCAAATGGATTGAGTGTCTGATGGATTAATCCGTTCTTTAATAACTGGATTAATTTCCTGGATGGATATGGCAGTCTTTGTGAAACAGTGACATCCAATACCGCAGATTCCATACCCCACCAGTAATTGACTGCTTTATCTTTTGGAGAATCCAGCTGATTGTCCAAAAGATTTTTAATCAGTTTTTCATAATAATTGCCCCAATGGACAACAGGTGCCGCAAGATTGACTACGCCGTTATCCGTGAACCGGTAAATACCGTATTCAATATTATCTTTCTCAAAAGAAGGCAGTTCCGGTCCACAGAAAACTTTGATATTCAATCTCTGCATCTGATCCTGCCAATCTTTGTCCAACGTTTCACTCCATCCGAGATAGATTTTCATATCCGGATCAATCATGGCTGCACCGATCGCAAAAGCATTGATATTGGCAATAGTACCATATACCGGATAATCGGCAATATAACCAAGCGTGTGATTATCACAGAAAGTCGCTGCCAATGCACCCAAAAGGAACTTGGCTTCAAACATTCTGACCTCATATGTGCGCACTGCATTCTGCTTCTGATAGAGGGAGCAATTAAAGAATTTCTTCCCGGAATACTTTATCGCAAGGCGGAATGTTTCTTCCAGCAATAAGGGAGATGTGGTAAAAATCACATCGTTTTCCTTTACTGCTTTCTCCAGTACAGCTGCATTACCATGGGGATACGAGACGGTAGTGATCTTATCCCTATACCGCTCGGAAACAAGAATTCTTCCCAATTCATGTTCATATACGGAAGAAGATATTTCGGGATCCGAGTCATATACAAAGCCGATTTTCACCTTCTTTACGGGTATAATTTTGGAAAAATCAATCACGGGTTCTTTCTTTTCTTCCGGCTTGTCCATCAGCTGAATGGGCTTTTCTTCCGATGAAGTGACAACTTCATTCCAAATCTTCACGATTTTCTGATCCAGAGAAGAACGTTCAGCCTTGCGTATATCATCCAGACCGTATACATTCAGAAAAATCAGAAAGGCATCACTGCAGGATTGTGAATCCTCATCTGCTCTCTTCTTAAATGCTTTCTGAAAAATATAATAGGCTCCCTTGACGCTTCTGACAAAAGTCTCATCCCATTTTTCATCCAGTGTCTTTCCGAGAAGCTTTGCAAGTTTCTTATAGCTGCCTTTTTCGGTAAAATACAGTTCATACAAACCTGTGCACCGGTAAAAGGCAAGAAATTCTTCATACAGATCATCTTTCTCTGCACTTTCAATACGAATCACATCAGCTGTAATTGTCGGAACTTCCAGAAATTTAAAGACAGAAACTCGTTTGTTCCCTTCCTGCACATAAAATAAATGCTTATATTCATAAACAAGTATCGGATCCTGTACACCGTGTTCTTCCTGATAGTTATACAGATTCGTCCATTTCATCGCAAATTCCGTATCATGGTCTGCCGCAGGCATAAAATTTGACGCAAACATATTCTGTCTGCCTCTTGTTTTTGTGCCTACAATATAATCTGCAGGTATTTCCATAACACCAAGGTTTGTCCGCTTGGCTATATCGGTTGCCTGTACTATATCATCCAGTGCTTTTACATACGGGTATTCTCCCTTGAGCACCGCTTTATGTATTTCTTTGTCTGCCAGTTTTTTCGCTTTTATATACTGCTCTGCCATAGTTCACCTTCCTGTTGTCTCATTCTATATGTCCTGCTACAGGATGTCAATGAATCTCTACGTTTGTTGAAAGATGTTATTTTTTCTCCAACAGCTGGTTGATTTCCCTTGTCGAAATAATCAAAGTACCCGAAGAAACAGTACCCAGCCGGAGCTGTTCGGCAACTGTCTCATCTGCCATTCTCAATGCCTGGGAATACTTTGGAAAGTGAGGCGTATATACGGCAGTGCTCATAATCTCATGAATGATATTCTCACCGAATGAACTTTCACCGGGTATGTTTTCCTGCACCAGTGAGACCATTTCAGGATCTTCCGCAACACGGATCAAAGGAGATATTCCGCTGGAATTCATGCACAGGTTTTTTTGAATTTCTTCATCTCCCGAAAGCATTCTTACCAACTCCCACGCCAGTTCTTTATGCATTGTACGGGAACTTATGCCCAAAAGCATTGTATGCAGTTCCGACACATTGTCACCAAAAGGACCGGCAGGCATTGTAATGCCTTCCCACTCAAAATCCGTATATTTTTTCACCCTCCAAGGATAAGGCTGATATGCTCTGTATTCGGAATACAGAAAGGGATGAAAAGCAACCTTTCCCAGGTCGAAATCCTTGGAAGTCACAGTGTAGCCTTCATTCAATGCATCCAGATCAATCACAAACTGAATTGCTTCTTTAACCTTTTCCTTGCTCAGATTGCATGTTTTTCCGTCTTCTGAAAATAATGTCATACCGTTGGCATACATTGCATCCAGCCATGAATAATCATAAACACCGTATTCATGCTCTTCCAGGTCTGTCACATTTTTGCAGATATCATAAAAATCATCCCAGGTCCAGTCACTGTCAGGAAAAGGGATACCCTTTTCTGCAAGAAGGGTTTTATTCACAAACATAATTGTCGGAACACTCTCATACGGAAGAGCATATTGCTGATCATTGTATGTTCCGGCATTGATGCAGGGAAGATAAAAATCTTCTTTATGAAATGATGCATCTTCTGCAATCAGATGATCCAAATCAGCCAAAATACCGGCCGGTGCAAACAGGCGGAAATCCTCCGGAAGCACAAGAAATACATCCGGTTCCTCTCCTTTGACAATCTGTTCTGACAGCCATTCGCTGTAATCATCTGCTCCGATACCATTGACATATTCCACTTTTACATTGTCATGGAGTGCTTCAAATTTCTCGATGGCAAGGTCAATCGTCTCATAATAATTTCCATTAGGGTTATCCCAGTAGTCACCCGCATGAATGCCGACTTTCAAAACGATCTGATTGCTGAAGATATTCAACCGGTATACACCGATAAAAACAAGAATCAGCACAAAGCTTAATACTATTCCGGAAACAGTTTTTTCTCTTTTGCTCATAGATCAGACAATTCTTTCTGCACCGCCCATATTGCCAGCTGTGTTCTGTCCCTTAAGTCCAGTTTTGAAAGAATGCTGCTGATATAATTTCTGACTGTTCCTTCTGACAAATACAGTTCTGATGCAATCTCCTTGTTGGAAAGTCCTCTGCTTACCGCATTGATAATCTTCAACTCACTGTCACTCAGATTCTCCAGCTGCTTCTTGTCCACCTGAATGACAGATGTTTTCTTTGCCATCTCGGAAAACCAGCGGATCATTTTCATCGCAACTTCAGGATTGATCATCGCTCCGCCATTCATTGCAGCCATGATTGCTCCATGCAGTTCATCATTCGAACATCCTTTCAGCAAATACCCGCATGCGCCGTATTTCAATGCACCATAGACATATTCGTCATCATCAAAAACCGTCAATACAATCACTTTGATTTCAGGGTATCTGTTTTTGATCAGCCTTGTTCCTTCAACACCGTCTTTCCCCGGCATCCTGATATCCATTAACACAACATCCGGCTGTATTTCTTCAATGCTTTTCAATGCCTCATTCACATTTGCGACAGATCCTGTTACTTCCAGGTCATCAAAAGTCGATATAATGATAGATAAATTATCTCTGAATAACTCCTGGTCATCAACAATCAGCACCTTAACCATTTTCTGTTTCCTCCTTATTTCTTACGGGAAGACTGGCAATGACATAAAAGCCGTTCTGCCTGTCTTCAGGATCATCTTTTCTGTTTCCATACGTCAACGATCCACTCAATAATTCCAGTCGTTCCTGCATATGACGTAAGCCAAAACCTATTTTGACATCTTCGCATCCTTCACCATTATCACGGATATCTATAATCAGAAGGTCATCAAATCTTTGTAACTTAATATGTATAAAATTTGCATTGCCGTGTCTTACCGCATTTGTCATACATTCTTGAATAATGCGATACAGCGTGTCTTCCTCATCATCTGCAAACTCCAGTTTCCCCGCCTGTTGTTCATACATGATTGTAACCGAAGTGGTATTCTGGTATTTGGTAATCATATCTTTGATCGCCTGTTCCAGATTATGATTCTCCAAAGCATCCGGGCGCAGCGCTTTGATGGACTGTCTGACATCATTTAATCCGTCTCTGGCGGATTCGGTAACAGAAGCAAGCCTTTCCCTGGCTAAAGCAGGATTCTTTTCCAGCAAAGCTAAAGAAGCCTCCGTTCCCATGATAATGGCGGTAAGGGTATGGCCGAGGGTATCATGAATCTCACGGGCAAGCCTGTTTCTCTCCCTTACCTCCGTCATGCGTTCCAGTTCAAGCATATATTCCTTCAATTTCCGGTTTGCCGCTTTCAATTGCGCATAGAGATTTGTAATTCTCTCATTTTCTTCACGCTGGCTGGTGAACAAACGAACCATGTAATAAACAAACATCATGGTATTTGTGGAAACAAGCACGCTTTCCACACCCGATAACAGCATCTGTGCAGAAGATGAATAATAGCTTAAATAGGAAGCAAAGGATATTTTCTCCCATGTAAACGGAATAATCTCATATTTTCCGATCACAAAGATCAGGATCAATATTGCCATCAGAAGGGTTCGTATTTTCGTCTTATTAAAAACATTGATCAAATCTGCAAGCACCACCAGTGCAATGCCGCTGTAAAAGAAATTCATCGAAGCAATAATGCCCAGACATAACAGAATTTCTGCCAGACAGCATAGGGTAATGGAAATATTTTTCGGCTGATGCCAGTTGTTTTTCCATAAGCTGAGCCAAATCAGGATGAAAAAACATATCAGTGAAAATATCACAATATCCCATGGTTTCATCGGTATGGACTGTACCGTTGAAAGAAATTCATATGCATAGAATGTTTTACAAATCCGATACTTCGTGACAATGCAGACAATACTGTAGTAAAGAATGATACAGAAATTCAGAAAATACATGTACCAGACTGTCTTGGAAAGATCTCTTATTTCATCCATTACTGCCACCCCGTAAGATCAAAACGGTTGATATTGCTTTGCGTAATTAATTCCACCGGTATCATAATATGGCGGTCTACCTGTATACCGTTAATAATTTCATATCCGGTAAGCACGGCTGTTTTGGCAATCTCATATGGAAACTGTGCACAGGTCGCTGCCATCATTTCATCTTTCACAAGGGCTTTGGCCTCCGGTGATCCATCTACCCCGTAAACCAGAAACCGATCTGATAATCCTGCTCCCTCAATTGCCGCCATAGCACCAAGAGCACTCGGATCATTTAAAGCCATCACCGTATCTGCTTCCGGATTTTCCGCAAGAAGTTTCTCCATGACAGGCATGGAGCTTTCAATCTGTCCATCCGTTTCACCCGATCCAACAATTTCAAAATTCTCATGTCCCCGGATTGTATCAATAAAACCCTGTATTCTTTCCGTTCCCGATCCGGTTGTACTATGTTTCAATAAAAGAATCTTTGCCGAGTCTTTTGTTGATAAAAGATTCCTTGCACACAAAACACCGGCTTTATAATTGTCAGAGACAATTGTACATGTTACTTTCTCATCATTTTTAACAGGTGCATCCAGAACAACTACGGGAACATGTGCATCCACGGCAATCTGTATTCCCTCTTCAGCAGTCTCCCAGTCAACACACGTAATAAAAATGACTTCTGCCCCGTCATCAATCAATTCCCTGATTTCTTCATTTTGTCTTTCCTGGCTTAATGCCGCATCGCGCGTCAGAAGCAAGTCCCCATTTTCTTCTATTACTGCCCGCATCCCCGTATTCAGGCATTCATAATACGGATTATTCATTGTCATAAAGGTAACACCGAAAACATGACGTTTTTCATTTTGCATGAATGATATGTCTTTTTTTTGAATCAGCAAAATCCATGCGACAATCAACACGCAAATCACCGGTAAGACAACGCTGATTATACAAATCACATTCTTTTGTTTTCTGTCCATAAAATCATTCTCCAAAAGATATATTAACCGCTTTCATTAACCGGTAAAATTGTTCAAAAAAATTATAAGAGAATTTTAAAAGGGTTGAAAGAAAAATGCCAAACAAGCAGACTAAATAATGACAAATGTAATGCATGCATATTTTTTTACCTTGAATCTTCATGAAAACAATCTCATAATTATAATAGCAGGAGGCATCATTTTACCATGAATAATTTATATGATGTGGTTGTTGTCGGGGCAGGCAATGCAGGTTTGTCATCTGCCTTGCACCTGGCAAAAGCCGGAAAGAAAGTGCTTTTAATTGAACAGCATAATCTTCCCGGCGGTTGCGCCACAAGCTTTGTGAGAGGCCGTTTTGAATTCGAGCCTTCTCTTCATGAGCTTTGTGACATCGGGACAGCAGAAGACCCCGGGGAAATTCGTGCAATGATGGAAGACCTTGGTGTCCATGTTGACTGGCGTCCGGTACCGGACTGTTTCAGAATCATTTCAAAATACACTGACGGCTCCCCTATGGATGTCAGCATGCCTTTTGGCAAAGAAAATTTTATTGCCAAAATGGATTACTACGTTCCCGGAAGCAGAGCCAAGATGGAAGAGTATTTTGAGCTGCTGGAAGAGACAATGGCAGGCACTGCCTACATTTCTGCTTCCAACGGTCATGCCGATTCAAATGTATTAAAAGAAAAATACCCGAATTTATTACGTACAGGTTCCTATCCTGTCAAAAAGGTTTGGAATGCCATGAAGATCCCGGCAAAATGCCAGGACATCATGTCAACCTATTGGGGATACCTTGGCATTGATATGGAACACATGGCTTTCATCCATTACTGCAACATGTTTATGAAGTATGTCACAAGAGCTGCTTATATTCCAACACATACCTCTCATGAAATCAGCTGTGCCATGATTGAAAGACTGCGTGAACTGGGTGGTGACATTTGGTTTAACTGCAGAGCGGAAGAATTCCTGTTTGACGGAGACCGCCTGTGCGGCGTCAGAACGACTTCCGGAACTGTCAACTGCAAATACGCTTTAGCAAACATTAATCCGGACATCATCTATGCCAGAATGATGCCGAAGGATCTGATTCCGGAAAGAGAAAAGAAACTGTCTGCGGCAAGAAATCATAATTACAGTGCCCGCATGTTTACGGTCTATGTAGGACTCAACAAGACAATTGAAGAATTAGGCATCAAAGACTATTGTATTTTCATGGCAGATACATCTGATTCTGTACAGGAATACAAGAATATCCTGGGCGGGTACGACACCAATAATTTTACCATTTTCCTTTGTAATAATGTAGCCAACCCGGATGCATCCCCTGCAGGAACATCCATCGGCTTCTTTACTTCGATGGGCAACAGGGATGAATGGGGAAACCTGTCACAGGAAGACTATGTCAGTCTCAAAAACAAATACGCAAAAAAATTCATCGATGAGCTGAAACACAAAGCCGGAATTGACATTGCTCCATACATTGAAGAAATCTGTGTAGCTTCCCCATGGACATTTGCCAGATACCTCGGTACACCGGAAGGCAGTGTATATGGCTATGAAACAAGAGACTGGGACGGCATGATGGCAAGAATGATGATGCTGCAGGATGATTATCCGATCAAGGGACTTCGTCCGATCGGTGCAGCAGGCCCAAGAGGAGACGGTTACAGTTCTGCTTATGTCTGCGGCCAGTTAATGGCAAGACTCACATTGCGTGATTTAAGCGAGGAAGGAGGTGCCTGATGGTTAAAGTGAAAATAGGAATGATCGGTGCATTGGACATGCTGAAATTCAAAAATATGTCCAAAGTTCGTGAGGATGCCATCCAGGCAGCAGAGCCCAAAGAAATTACCGCAAACTTCGCTATCAACAATAACGCACATCTATTGCATCCTGACTATCAGAAACTGATTGTTGCTGAAGTTATCGACCATGGAGCTGCAGATGCAAAGACATTCGTCTTCCGTTCTGCTGAAAATAAGCCTCTGGCATATTTCAGGGCAGGCCAATACATTTCCCTGAAACTCAAAATCGGTGACAGTTATGTCTCACGTCCCTATTCTATCAGTTCTTCTCCGAAAGAAGCTTTACAGGGAAAAATTTCTGTTACTGTACGAAATGTCAAAGATGGATTTGCAGCTGAATGGATGCTGCAAAATCTGAAAGAAGGCGATGAACTGACAGCTTCCAGCGGACTAGGCAATTTCTACTATGAAGATCTTCGTGACAGCAAAAATGTCATCGCATTAGCCGGAGGAAGCGGCATTACGCCATTTCTTTCCATGGCCAAAGCCATTGCCGAAGGGACTGAAGATTTTAATCTGACCATACTTTACGGTTCTAACACGGAGGAACAGATTCTCTTCAAGAAAGAACTTGAAGAAATCACGGACAAATGCGATAAAGTCAAAGTCGTTCATGTCCTCAGCAATGAGGAGAAAGAAGGCTATGAGCATGGCTTTATCACTTCTGACCTGATCCTGAAGTACGCTGCTGAACCTTACAGTGTATTTGTCTGCGGACCGGAAGCAATGTATCGCTTCTTAAAAGAAGAACTGAAAAAGCTCTATCTGGAAAGAAGAAGCATCCGTTTTGAGATGCTCGGTGTTACAAAGCATGTCTCTGATTCCAAGGATTATCCTGCTGAAGCAATCGGTAAAACCTTCACATTAACGATCAGACAAGGAACGCAGGAATGGACCATACCTGCCCGTGCAGATGAATCCGTACTTGTCGCAATTGAGCGTGCCGGTATTATTGCTCCATCCAGATGCAGAAGCGGTGAATGCGGATGGTGCCGTACAAAGGTTCTGAAAGGATCATATTATGCTCCTGCAGAGAATGAATTCCGCCGTTACTCCGATAAGGTTCATAACTATATTCATGCATGTTCTTCCTTCCCTGTTTCCGATATGGAACTGGAAGTTCCAAATGAATATATCGGATAGTTATCACTCATGTAAAAAAAAAACAAAAACGGTATAATTCTGAAATCTGGATTGTACCGTTTTCTTTACAGGGATAACAATTATACAAGCTATTATCAATTGCCAAATGAAAGAAAGCATGTCCGTACATATTATGCTGTTTCAATCTTTGAAAATTTGTTTTGAATGCTGATTCTGCTTTGTTCAAGGTTCAGTTTCTGATAGTGTTTGAAATAGGCATTGCATCCATATTTAGCCAGAAACAACGCTGTCTTTTCATTTACAGTCATATCTGTGACAAGAATTAACATCTGCGGTCCTTCATTCCATGCCTTTTCCACAAAAGAGAACAGATTTTGTAAGCTTTCCTTTATCATTTCTGCCTGTTCATTATTTTTTGAAACCAAATTTTGGAATTGGATTTTTGCCTCATCAAATGTAGAAACCTGATCCAAAAAGGACAAAATCATCTTATATTCTTTTCTTTTTCCCTTTGTCAGGATGCCTCTGCGCTCATCTCTTTTTTCCTGTTGCCTGAAAGCATTTATTTCTTTTTCTATATTTCCACTTTCTTTCCACTGCTTCAGCATCGGATACAGTACCTGTAATGCATGATTCTTCTGCATGACTGCTGCCATATCCTTAAACGGTTCTTCTTCCAGCATTTTCAGTACGGTAAGCCTTTCATCAAATGATGCATTTTCAGCCAGTTCAATGATCTCATTATCAGCTTCTCCATGAAGTATCTTCAAAACCGGATAACTCATCCTGTATTTCCGATATAGTGAAAAATACGCATAGAATGAATCTGCAACATTCTGATCATGAATATACTGGCATATCATTTCTTCCTCCACATCAATCTGCAGTTTTTCATATGCCTGAATCATATCACTCAGATCACTCCATCCTCTTGCTGTCACATAGCATCTTTCCCCGTCTTTATATGCAATGGAATAGAAGTGATCTTTATGCAACTCAAGATAATTGATCACTACGGAGTGTGTACCTGTATTCAGCGAATATTCCTTCCATGCTTCAAAATCCGGTTCAATATCCATCACCTTTAAACGGTCCATTGTCACAACATCAAATTCTCTTGCACTTCTGTTATAGGCAACCGGATTGCCTGCAGTTACAATCATCCACCCTTCAGGAAGCCTGTGTCTTCCGAATACTTTGTACTGCAAAAACTGCAGCATGACAGGTGTCAGAGTTTCAGATACACAATTGATTTCATCAAGAAACAGAATCCCTTCATCAATACCTGTCTCTTCAATCATATCGTATACAGATCCGATGATTTCACTTACCGTATATTCTGAAACAGACATCTTTTTTCCCTTATACTCCTTTTCCACAATATAAGGCAGGCCCAATGCACTCTGTCTGGTATGATGTGTCATGGAATAGGAAAGAAACCCTACCCCCATCTCATCGGCGATCTGTGCCATGATAGAAGTTTTCCCGATTCCGGGAGGGCCGGAAAGAAACAAGGGTCTCTGTCTTTCAAAAGGAATCAAATACTGCCCATCCTCTTTTGCAAAATATGCTTCTGCCGTATTTTTGATCTGTTGTTTTGCTTCCCTGATATTCATAAATCAAACTCCTTTTCTGCAGTATTCTGTGATGCCTTTAACAATATCAGGCTCATTTCATGCCGTTTTTTCCGTACGGATAACTGCAGATATTTTTGTATCATTTCCCGATCCGCCAGATTGTGATCTGTGACTGTTTTCAGGGAAGAAATCATATTCCTCTGAATCATTTCCGCCAGATACAGATCCGGTTCTTCACAAAACAGTTTTATCGCTTTCTCTTGTATTTCTTCAGAATGTTTTTCAAAAGTGTCAAGTACTAATAAAGTACTGATAAATGCGGAAGCTTTCGTCTCATATGCAGGATATCCGCTTCCTATAAATCCGTGAATTAAGGAAGGCGTATGACAATACGCATCTTTTCCGATCTTTGTATCCGCAGATACGATATTCAATTCTCTGAGTTTTTCACAATGGTAAAAAGCCATTTCACCGATTGTGTTAACGGATGGAGGAACAGTTATTTCCATTAGTCCGCTTTCCGAGAAAGCATATTCTCCGATGGTTTCAAGACTCTGAGGAAGTACGATATGTGATAATGCCGTACATCCGAAAAATGCACCGTCTTCAATTCTTTTCAAACTATGAGGCAGAATGACTTCTTTTAAATTCGTGCAATGCATGAATATTCCTGCAGGTATTTCCGTAATGCCTTCTTCAATTCGGATTTTCACGATATCCGTTCTTTCCGCAAACTCTTCTGCTTCCATTTCAGATAAAATCAGTTCATCCATTGTCTTCCTCCTGCAAAACATACTTTTCAGCCCAGGAAGGTATGACTTCTGCATTTGCATCTTTATTCAAGACAAAGGCAGTAGGAAAGGACGGTTTGACTGAAGGAAAAATCCCTTTCCCATCGGTAAAGTAGATTAAACCTTTCAGATCTTTTAATTTACCGCTCTTTTTCAATTGTTCCACATAATCAAAAGCAGGTCTGAAATCCGTATTCCCTAAACCTTTGATCGTCATCTTCTCCATATATAGATGTACACTCTCCGGATTATTCAGATATACATCTTCCCTGATCTCATCATCACATTGTAATACATGCACTTTAAAATCTCTGATCCCGGATTTTTCATTCAAGAGAATATCAAAAGTTTTTCTGACAAATTCTTCAACGATTTCCCCCTGTACGGAACCGCTTGTATCTATCACTATGACCAGTGATTCAATTTTATCCGCTTCCTTATATTCCAGGTATTCAATTAACGGCATATTCCCGTAAAGCTTCATACCGTACATGTAATACTGATAATCAAAATCCGATGAAGTTCCGATAATCTCTTTTTCGGACAGAAAGTTTCTTAGAAATTCATGGTAGGTATAACGGTTCTTTTTTTGTATGGTTTTTTGTAAAAGCAGGGATTTTAGATCTTCTTCCGTGATTTCATATTCCAGCTTATGTGTTACATCATTCCACTCTTTTACCGTTTCGATTTGATCACCTTGCATATACCATGATTCATGTCTGTCAGCGAGAAAATGTTCTCTTTCCTTTTGTAATTCATCATCACAAATATCTTTATCTTTGAACCATTTATATATTTTTTCTGCAGTCAATCCATCCGGAATTTCATTCTTCAAAAGTGCCAGCATTGCCATCTTCTTATCATCAGGTTCTGTTATTTGCATCTGCATCAGAGCATCTTCAACAGCTATATCACAGGAAAGATCCCATCTCAACATGTGAATATCACCATTCACGAACGGATGGGAAAAAACAAAATGCAGAAGACTGTGCATGAGCAATCGTTCCGGTTCCTTTGGATCGGATTTGTAACAATAAATGATGAAAAGCGGATTGTAAAACAGTATATGTCCATCGAAGGCAAAAGATACTTCTGCCGGCTGAAACTGTATACGTAACAGCACCCGGCTGAAAAATGGCATCTTTAAAAGCAGTTCCTGCTGAGCCAGGAAAAGGATTTTTTCCGATATTTCCTTTATTCTTTCTTCCATATCTTTCTTAATTATACATGAATATCAATGCAGAAGAAAATCAGACAAAAAAAAGAAATAACCTGCCTTAAAGGCAGATTATTTCCCTTGAAATGATGCATAGAAAAGGAGAGTTTCTATTATTTTTTACTCGAATGCCAGATCATATTTTTCAATATTCATCAGCACATCGTCATCTGCATAGAAGCTGATTCCCTTGCATGACTGATCTGTATAAATAATATCGGACAATACTTTTTCACCATCATTAATAAATATCTCAGAGCTGTAA
>CACXCB010000109.1 GCA_902766005.1 uncultured Erysipelotrichaceae bacterium
ATCTATTATACATCATTCCGGCACGAATTCATCCCCTTCTTTACACTTCGTAAGAAGAAGGGGACTTCTTCGTTAATATCTGTTAAACTATATACATGTATGGAGGAACGTATGAGTAAAAAAGTAATCGCATCTAAAAACGCACCGGCAGCAGTAGGACCGTATTCCCAGGCAATCGCTACAAAAGAGCTTGTGTTTACAAGCGGACAGATTCCTCTGGATCCTCAGACAGGAGAGATTGTCGGCGAAACAGCGGCAGAACAGGCTGTACAGGTTTTTGAAAACCTCAGAGCAGTATTGGCGGAAGAAGAGCTGACATTTGACGATGTCATCAAAAGCACGGTATTCTTAACAGATCTTGCTGATTTCGGTGCAGTCAATGAAGTCTATGCAAAATACTTCGAAGAACCGTATCCTGCAAGAAGCTGCTTCCAGGTTGTGGCTTTGCCGAAAGGTGCCAAAATCGAGTGCGAAGTCATTGCAACAAGAGAATAATCGTAAAGAGAGATTTATACAAAGAATCTCTTTTTTATTTGACGAAACAGGAGGAAGATTATATCATAGTTAGTGTTTTCTAACTAATGTAATGGGGGAATTATGTTTCTGGAAGTAGAGAATATAAAAAAGTCTTACGGACAGGATGAAAATAAAGTTGAAGTATTAAAAGGAATTAATCTGACTTTTTCCAAGGGAGAGTTCTGTGTTCTTTTGGGTGCATCCGGTTCGGGAAAAACTACACTTTTAAATATTATCGGCGGCATTGATGCACCGGATTCAGGGAATATCATCTTAAACGGGGAAGTCATATCCAATATGAAAGAGAAACAGAGAAATCTGTATCGCAGGAAACATCTCGGCTATGTTTTCCAGCAATATAATCTGATACCCAACCTGACTGTCAGGGAGAATATTGAAGTCGGTGCATATTTAAGCAGCAATCCGTTGAATACAGATGATCTGTTGCAGACATTAGGCTTAAAGGAACATCAGAACAAACTGCCCAACCAGTTATCGGGCGGCCAGCAGCAAAGAACGTCGATCGGCAGGGCAATTGTCAAAAATCCGGATATACTGCTTTGTGATGAACCGACAGGTGCATTGGACTATGCGACATCCAAAGAAATTTTGCATTTAATAGAAACCGTTTATCAAAAGTATGGAAATACCGTCATCATGGTTACACATAATGCTGCCATACAGTATATGGCAGATACCGTAGTGCGGTTAAAAGACGGAATGATCCGCAGCGTGCAGAAGCCTTCGATGAAAATGAGCGCAATGGATCTGGAGTGGTAACATGAAGAATCCGTTAAATAAACGTTTTAAAAGAGAAATCATTGAAGATATCGGGAAGTATCTGGTTATTTTTCTGCTGCTTATTTTTTCAATCGGCTTTGTGTCAGGTTTTCTTGTCGCAGACGGCAGCATGATTCAGGCATATGATGACAGCTTTGAAAAATACAATATAGAGGACGGTAATTTCACCATTCAGAAGAAGGCGAATCCCGCTACGAAAAAAGCAATTGAATCATACGGCATTTCTGTTTATGAAAACTTCTACACGCAGATCGTTTTATCTACCGGTTCCAAGCTGAGAGTTTTTCAAAACAGAAATGAAATCAATATTGCCTGTGTAATGGAAGGAAGGCTTCCTGAAAACGAATATGAGATCGCGATTGACCGCATGTTCGCGGATAATAATCATCTGCATGTATCCGATCATATATTTTCAGATGATGAGGAATATACGATCGTCGGTCTTGTCGCTTTGCCGGATTATTCCACCATGTTTGAATCCAATGATGACACGATGTTTGATTCTGTTACATTCGGAGTAGCCGTTGTTTCGGAAGAACAGTTTTCAAAGTACAGGGATATTACCTATTGTTACGGGTGGAAATATGACAATCCGCCTGTTGATGAAACGGAAGAAAAAGAAATGTCGGATGATCTGATGAAGGAGATTAATCATGAAGCAGCTTTGGAGACTTTTATTCCCAGATATCTGAACCAGGCAATCACTTTCACAGGGGAGGACATGGGCAGTGACAAGGCGATGATGGAGATTCTTTTATATATCATCATTGTGATTATCGGATTTGTTTTTGCGGTAACCGCATCGGATACAATCGCAAAGGAATCAACTGTAATCGGCACCCTGATGGCAACAGGATATACGAAAAGAGAACTTGTATTACACTATATGACACTGCCGATACTTGTGACGCTGATTGCTTCATTAGCCGGCAATATACTCGGCTATACGGTTTTTAAGGAAGTCTGTGTCTCGATGTATTACGGCTCTTACAGCCTTCCTACATATGTGACCATCTGGAACGGGGAAGCTTTTGTCAAGACAACAATCATACCGATCATCATGGTTGTTCTGATCACATGGCTGATCCTGACAAGAAAGCTTTCATTGTCTCCGTTGCGTTTCTTAAGAAGAGATCTGAAGAAGGCATCCAAAAGAAATGCCGTATTCCTTCCGCACAATCTGCCTTTCATGATGCGTTTCAGGATGCGTGTGCTGTTACAGAATATTCCCGGATATATCACATTGGCAATCGGCATATTGTTTGCCAATATACTGCTGATGTTCGGTCTGCTATTGCCGACAATTCTGACTGACTACCAGAATACCATTCAAAACGAAATGCTTTCGGAATACCAGTATCTGATGCGTATTCCTCAGGGTGCTTTTGATGAAGAAAGAAAAGTGAATTCCTTTATGGAAATGCTGAAATACATGAAAGGCGTAGAGACGGATAATGAGACAGCGGAAAAGTTTTCGGCATATACATTGAAGACATTGCCGGAAGGAAGCTATAAAGGAGAAAACATCACCCTTTACGGTGTTCAGCCTGACAGTCAATACATACCCGCAGATATTGAAGACGGGGAAGTGTATGTTTCCTATCTTCTGGCAGACAAAATGGGATATCAGCCAGGGGATACTTTTGAAATGAAGGAATTGTATGAGGATCAGACATATTCCTTTACGATAACCGGTGTATTGGATTATGAAGGATCATTGGCGGTATTTCTGAATCAGAAAACACTGAACAGGATGTTTGATTATGACGATGATTTCTTTGCGGGATATTTTTCCCATACACCGATTACAGATATAGATGATGAATACATCGGCACAATCATCGATCTGAATGCCATGACAAAAGTTTCAAGACAGTTGATGGTATCCATGGGAGATCTGATGTATATCGTAGACGGGTTCTCAGTGGTGATGTTTATCATTCTGATCTATTTATTATCCAAGCTCATCATCGAAAAGAACACGCAATCCATTTCCATGGTAAAGATACTCGGATACAGTGATATGGAAATCAACCGTCTGTATCTGTTATCCACAACCATTGCGGTAATTGTTCTTCTTTTTACAAGCCTTCCGGCTTGTAAAGAGATCATTGAAATCCTGTGGAGAGTGATGATCAAAGCGGAGATGACCGGATGGATGTTATACAGGGTCAATATGAGCATCTATATCAAAATGATTGCTCTCGGGCTCATCAGCTATGGCATTGTAGCTGTATTCGAATTAAGAAAAATCCACCGTATTCCTATGGAAGAGGCTTTGAAAGATGTGGGGTAGTCATATGAAAAAAACAGCAATCATACTAAGCGCAATGCTTGTATTAACCGGATGTCATACAGAACAGACATCCATTACAGAAAATGAAAAGAAAGAAGAAGCAGCCTGGCGATATCAGAATGAGCCATATACAACTGCACTGAAGAAAGAGGAATCGGTAACTGTTTCTGCAGATGCAAACGGAAATCCATATAAGATTGTTTCGGAAGTGGATCTGAAGGATGCAGGGAATGCAGATGTCATCCGTGATTATTCCCTTTTAACTAACATCAAAAACAAAACCGGGGATGAGGAATATGATCAGCAGGGAGAATATATCTATTGGCAGAATCATCAGGAGAGTATTCACTATGAGGGAACTGCAGATCAGCCTCTTCCCGTAACAATCAAACTGACATATTATCTGAATGATCAGGAAATCAAACCGGAACAGCTTGCCCATAAAGACGGAAAAATTCGTATTCATGTTGAATACGAAAACCATACCGATGTTCCTTTTACTGCCATTACTGTTTTTATGCCCGCAGAAGATACGCTTTCCAATGTCAGCATTGATAACGGAAGTGCCATGGAGATGAATGATCAGAGTATTGTCATGGGTATTGTATTTCCGGGCCTGACAGGTCTTCTGGATCTGGAATCAAACGAGGAAATCGATATTCCCGAAGCACTTGATCTTGAGGCTGATGCGAAGGATTTTGCGATGAGTTTCTCTGCAACAATAATTACCAATGGCATCCTGGAAGATTTTGATACAAAGGACATTGATGAGATGATTGATCAGCTGGATGACATGGATGAAAACAAGAAAGATGTAAAAGATGCGATTGACAGTCTTCGTTCCGGCATCTCTGAATACGGCAATTATTTAAATCAGTATTTTGACGGTGTGGCTAAAATGGATGAGGGAATCAAGGCTTTAAATGACGGGGCAAAACAGCTGAAAGATCATTCTTCTGCTTTGACGGACGGAACAGATGCTTTATATCAGGGCATACACCAGTTAAATGAGGCTGTAAAGAATTATTCCCTGACAGATGAACAAATGGCACAGGTACAAAATACCATTGATGAAATTGAAGAGGAAACAAAGAAAATCGAACCGTATTTAACTGCGTTAAAAAATAATATTCCCGATCTTCAAAAGGAAGCGGAAAAAGTACAGACAGCCATAACTGAATTCGAAAATCAGACAATACCGCAAAAAGAAAAGCAGTTAACGGAACTGGCAAAAACACAGGCAAGAGAATCTTTACAGGCTGCTTTGCAGGATACAGAATTGAGTGAAGAAGAAAAAAAAGCAATTATCGAGGCAGCAGTAAACAGTATCAGTCTGGAAGGACAGTTATCAGATCTGTCTCAGAATTTGCAGAGTGCGCTCTCTTCACTGCAGGAACAGATTCCTGTTTTGAAGGATGTGAAACCCGATGAAGTTATTTCCTCTGTTTTGGAAAAAACAGCCTTAGTGGAAGATTTGCTTGAAAAATACAATATCTCCGATGCAAAAGAAATTCTGAAACAACTGGACAGCGGTTTGAAGGCAATTGACCAATTGGATCAGGGAAGCAAACAGATTTCCGACGGAATAAAGGCGTATACGGACGGTGTTGCACAGTTATCAGATGGGATCAGCACTTTGAAATCCGGATCCAAAACACTCTCAGACAGTGCTTCACCATTGAAAGAAGGCATGAACACGATGAAAGACGGTGTCAATGAATTCTCGGATGCGATAGATGAATTTATGGACGATGACCTGATTGACATCAAAGGACTGGGCACAGATGATCTGAAAAAGCTTGCCGAAAAGATTAAACAGTTAAAGGATGCAGATCACAAATATCAGTCCTATTCAGGACTGGAAGAAGGACAGGAAGGAACAGTGCGATTCCTGATAGAAACAGATGAAATCAAATAAAAAGCGAAAATCTCGCTTTTTATTTCATATATTGTTCCAGAAGGGCAACAGCGACCTGAATGCCTGTGCATATGGATGAAAGATCCATCCATTCCTCGCGGGTATGTGCGCCTTTGCCGTATATTGTTCCGATTGTGTTGGCGAAGACACCTTTGCTTAGGGGGATGTTGGCATCTGTGGAAGAGGCTTTTGCCTGTATCGGGTTTTCATAATACTGTTCAACCGTCCGCATGTTCTTTTCTGTCCATGCATCAAAATCAGCATTTCCCTGCATGACGGATCCGGGACGCTCGCCGAGCAGATGAATTTTGATGTCTTTTCCTTCATCGGTATATTTTCGGATGATTGCAGATAACTGTTCCTTCATCTTCTGTAAACAGGCTTCATTGGAGGAGCGGTATTCATAGAGAAGAGAGACGGATTGGGCAATCGAGTTGATTGTGGATCCTCCGGATATTTTCCCCGCATTGAAGGTTGTTCGTTCCTCTTCGGGCAACGGCTGGTTGTATAAATCACAAATCAGCTTTGAAGCAATGTGGATGGCATTGTCATTGCCGAAATCGGAATAAGAATGTCCGCCCTGTGTATGAACGGTGATTTCATAACGGTGTGAGCCTACTGCGTCATTGACACAATAGCCGATGTTGCCGTCGAGGGAATAGAAATATTTGATTCTGTCACCATGGTTTTTCATGATGTTCTTACAGCCATCAAGATTGCCCAGGCCTTCTTCACAGGCATCACAGACAATCATGACCGACATCTTCAGGCGGTCTTTGTTTTTCAAAAGCCACTTCGCCATCATCAGCATGCATACAAGATTGGCGGTATCGTCACCGATACCCGGTGCATGGAGAATGCTGCCTTCCTGATGCATAGGCAGTTCTGTTTCATCGTCAAACACCACATCGATATGTGCCATAAACAGAACGATGTCTGGATTTTGAGGACATGGTATTTCCACAATGACATTATTCATGTCATCGATCATGCACTGTTCAAAACCGTTCTTGATAAACCATTGTTTCAGATATGCGGCTCTTTTTTCCTCGTGATGGGAAGGAGAGGGAATTTTACCGATTTCCTTAAGAAGCTGAATTGCTTCTTCTTCATGTTCTTTGGCAAATTGCCGGATCTGATCTTTCATATGTCCACCTCTAGTAGGAAATGGTAACACATACGGATGTTTTTGGAAACACAACCGCTTAAAGAAAAATATCCTTTGCAGGATATTTACTGTTGTCTTTCCTTATATGCCTTAATCATAAATGCAAGGGCAATTGTCTTGGCATCGGGAATCTTCTTTTCCATAATACCGTCGATGATTTCATCAAGAGTCATTTTGGAAACATTGATGTTTTCATCTTCATCCAGATGCTGGCCAAGGAATCTGCCTTTTTTAGCATAATATAATTCAATTGTTTCCGTGTCATAGGCACCGGTGGGAACGATAAAACCGAAATGGATAAAATCTGTTCCTTCATAACCGGTTTCTTCAATGATTTCTCTTTTGGCAGTGTCCATCGGATCTTCTCCGATTTCTTTTTTTCCTGCAGGAAATTCAAGAAGTATTTTTTCCTGTGCATATCGATATTGGGTGACCATGAAAAATGTTCCGTCTTCATCTTCCAATGCGATTGCTACTCCGCCTGGATGTTCAACAACTTCACGATATACTTCGCTGCCATCCGGTGCAGTTGCAAGGTCTGTTCTCAGATTGATGACTTTGCCATGAAATTTATAATTCTTTTCTTTTGTTTTTTCAATCATATCCATACTCAATTACCTCATTTTGCATTACCATAATTATACAAAGGAGAAGACTATGAAGAAAGTATATTTTTCCGGTTCCATCAGAGGCGGAAGGGCAGATGTGAATCTGTACCATGATGTAATCAAACATATTCAGAAGACGGATATTGTTTTAACGGAACAGGTGGGAGATGCAACACATGATGTCCATGAAAAAGAATTCAGCAGGGAGGAAAAGATTTATCTGCAGGATACACAATGGTTAAGGGAATGTGATCTGGTGATTGCAGAGTGTACCTGTCCATCCCTGGGTGTCGGGTATGAACTTGCATATGCTGAAAAGTATGAGAAACCTGTATATGTTTTTTACCGTCCTTCAGAAACCAATCTTTCGGCCATGATAAAAGGGAATGCATTTTTTCATGTCATTCCCTATGAAACAAAAGAGGATATCATTGCACGGATTACGGCGCTTCTGGAAGCGTAATGATTGCTTTGAAGAGGTCTCCGTCAATGGACAGCGTAAAGGTGCCGTTTTGCAGTTCTGTGAGGCTGCGGGCAATGTTGAGTCCTAACCCGCTTCCTTCCGTGGTACGCGATTTATCACCTCTGACAAAGCGTTCCATCAATTCATCCGGATCTACATTCAGGGCATCCCTGGATGTATTTTTTACGGTGATTTTAACATGATTGTTCATGGACAATGCATCAATATACACCCTTGTTCCACTTTGGGCATATTTGACACAATTGGAAAGAAGATTGCTGAGAATTCGCCACAAAAGTTTTCCATCCGCCATGACAGATAAAGAAGGATCCTGTACGGTGATCACCGTCTGCAGATTAGCCGCTTCCAGTTTGTCCTGGTATTCTCCGACTGCCTGTGAGATCATCTCCTGCACATTTGTAGGGACAATTTCTGCCGTGATGTTTCCGGTAGATGCTTTGGAAGCTTCCACAAGATCTTCAATGAGCTTCTTTAAGCGTGCACTGTTTCTTGCCAAAACATTCAGGTATTGTTCTTCCTCTTCCTTCGTATGCGCTTTCTGCAGAAGATCCACATAGTTCACAATAGAGGTTAAAGGTGTTTTAATATCATGAGAGACATTGGTAATTAATTCTGTTTTCAATCTTTCGGATTTCATCTGTTCTTCAACTGCAAGGGATACACCGTTTCTGACAGACTGCAGATCTTCTGCAGTTTTTCTGAAAGATCCAAACAGCTCTTTTTCATCAATTTTATAATCCAAATCTCCTTTTGCCAGGGCATCGGATGCTTTCTGGATCTGCTTGATTTCATAAACGAGCCAGATAATCGTTACCCCGCCGAGGAAGATCATAAATATATGAATCATTCTGGGATGATAACCTGCCCAGAAGAAGATAAACAATAACCAAAAAGCGACATAAATTGCCAAGGTTTTCAAAACAGAAGGGATGGCTTTAATAATGCGGGCGGAAGCGGAAAAAGCTAAAGCGATGAGGGTGTTCTGATACCATTTGCCTGCTTTGACTCTTGTCGCAAAACTCAATAAGAAACCAAGGACAAGATAGAGTATCGGCAGAAACCCTGCCAGAATCATCGCAATATTCAGAATGAGATATCCCGGTGTGATATTAATTATCCTGTAGCCGTTTCCGATGGCTGTTTCATCAATCAGGAAAATGCCTAAAGGAAATACCAGCAATGCGACAATACCCGCAAGAAGATCCAGGGGAATCCTGTCAATCCAGTTCAGATGGATTTCCTGATCTGTCTCTCTTCTTCCTGCACCTTTGAACAGGAAAAGGGTGATAAAGATCAGAATAAGAGCGGATATAATCGCAGTGGGTATCCACGTTTTTTTATGTGCATACAGAAAATCAAAATACATTGAAGGGTAATAGTATTCATCATGTATATTCATTTCGGCAGGAAGGGAATAATCGATTTTATAGATGATTTCGTGGTTTTCGCTGATATTTGAAAAATCTATGTCATAGGCATAGCTGAAATCAAGATACGTATTTGGAAGGCTGTTATTATCTGCTTCTTCACCATCTGAATGTGTAAAGGAGTACAGATAGATACTTCCGGAAGAGACAGGATCCGTATCGGACTTGTTTCTGTACAAAAGTTCTGAACCATCGGGAGAATAAATGGAAAGGGAAAGATTTGTCATGTTGCTGCCGTATATATTATTCATACTGACATTGTCTCCCTGGATTTCATAATAATAATTGGCAGCCCGGAAGGCATCTTCAGCAGCGTAGCTCATCGCCTCGCTTGTCATTGCATAATGATCGGTACCGTCATAGCAGCCTTCTGCTTCAAGGACGAAACTGATGATGCCACTGAACAAAAAGACAAGCACTAAAAAACCAAAAGCAATCAATGCAGCTGCTTTCATGTAAATGTTGCTTGAAAATCTGTTCCTGTGCTTATCCATGCTTATTTCTCCATCTTATAGCCCTGTCCCCAGACAACTTTAATATAACGGGGATCGGAAGGATTGATTTCGATTTTCTCTCTCAGATGGCGGATATGTACTGCAACGGTACTTTCGTTTCCTATGGACTGGTCCTGCCAGACTGCTTCATAGATTTCAGAAGAGGAGTAGACATGACCCGGATTCGTCATTAAAAACTTCAAAATACCGTATTCCATCGGTGTTAGAGAGACAGGTTCTCCGTCTACGGTAACCTGCTTTGAGGCATCATCCAAAAAGATGCCGCCGATAGAAAGCTGATCGGATTTCTGTGTCATTCCTCCTAAGCGCATATATCTTCTGAGTTGTGAATTGACACGGGCAATAACTTCCTCGGGATGAAAGGGTTTGGTGATATAATCATCCGCACCGATATCCAAACCATGGATTTTATCATTTTCCTCACTCTTGGCAGTCAGAAGAATAACAGGGATGTTGCTGGTTTCCCTGATCTTTTCAGTGGCAGAGATGCCATCCATCTGTGGCATCATGATGTCCATTAATACCAGATCAACTTGTTCCTTTGCAAGTACTTCCAGTGCTTCTTTTCCGTTGTATGCGGTCAATACATCATGGCCGGCAGGCGCTAAATATATTTTTAATGCTTCGCATATATCGCGATCATCATCAACGACTAAAATTGTTGGCATAAAATTCTCCTTTGGTATATCTATTGTAAACTTTCCGTCAAAAAGTGAAAAGATAATCGGCCTTAAGAATCGTTTAAAAACAAGTGAAGAGAGCAATTTGTGATTTAGGGATAAATATGCGAAAAAAGCCGAAAATGGCATCAGAAAACAAATGATTATACAAATTTCATTTGTAAATTCGTAAAAGGAAAAAAAGAGATCAGCATTTTTATGCGGATCTCTTTTGTCTCAGCGCCTTAAACAGGGCTCGAACCTGTGACCTAGCGGTTAACAGCCGCTCGCTCTGCCGACTGAGCTATTAAGGCAGCACAAGTATATTATCACTATCATCTAAACTTTGCAAGTAAAAATTGTAAAAGTTTTGTTATAATGTAAAAGTAATAATTTGGGAGGAAGATATTATGTCACAAAGACCTCAGGGAAGAAAAAGAAATGACTCCGGAAAGACCACGGAAGTTCATAAACGTGGTGACGGAATCGGCGGCGGCCCTTCCGGAAATGCCAATTACGATAGAAAAACAAGCAATACGACAAAAAACATAACCAGAGGTGGCGGGGCAGGCATCCTGATTCTGTTGCTGGCAATGCTGTTTGGTAACGGGGGTCTGGGAAATCTGTTTGGCGGAGGAGATGTCAGCGTTCAGACAACATCGACACCGGCACCGGTTGTTTCCACACCTACACCTGTACCGACACAGACAACTACATCTACCGGTGGTTACCATTTCGGTACACCTGCTTCCCAACAGACAACCTATGTCAATGCTTCCACGGAAACCGTGGATACATCCGTATCATCCGGTGCAAGAGACAAGTATACAGTTCTCAAAGGGAATGGTAATGATGTTGCTACGATCATGGTATACATGTGCGGAACCGATTTGGAATCCAACTATGGTATGGCTACATCTGATATCAACGAGATGATCAATGCCACACAATCTTCCAAGGTGAATGTCATCCTGGAAACCGGTGGAACCAAACAGTGGAAGAACAGGGTTATGACTGCCGGAACAAACCAGCGATGGAAAATCTCAAACACCGGAAACAAAGGCATTCAGCCACTGGAACAGAATCTTGGCAGAAAATCGATGACAGAACCGGAAACACTGGCAGATTTTATTCAATACTGTGCAAAGAACTATCCTGCTGATCGCTATATGTTAATCTTCTGGGATCATGGCGGAGGATCTGTAACCGGTTATGGTTATGACCAGCTGTATCCTAATGGTTCAATGAGTGTTGATGAAATTGCCACTGCTTTAAAGGCCGGAGGGGTCAAGTTTGATGTTATCGGATTTGATGCATGCTTGATGGCAAATATGGAAACAGCAATTGCGGTTGAACCATATGGCGATTATCTTTTGGCTTCTGAAGAGACAGAACCCGGAACGGGATGGTATCATACGGATTATCTGAGTCTTCTGGCTAACAATACATCTGTTTCCACATTGGAACTTGGTAAGAAAGTCATTGATGATTTCTGTACGAAGACCCAAAGCGGTGGAACATCCTCCGATAAGAATACATTGTCTTTAATTGACCTTGCCGAATTCAAGAATACGATTCCTGCAACATTGAGCAGCTTCTCCAAGAAGATTTCCAGCGATGTCAAAAATAACAATTACCAGACAGTCGCCGATGCAAGAAGTTCCACAAAAGAATTCGGACAGACAAGCAAACTGGATCAGATTGACCTGGTGCACTTCTGCAACACATTAAATACAAATGAATCCAAGGCACTTGCTTCTGCAATTAAGTCATGTGTCAAATACAATAAGACAAGAAATGTCAACAATGCCTATGGTATCAGTATTTACTTCCCATACAGAAATACCAAGTATGTCAATTCACTAATGAAAATTTATGACAATATTGACTTTGACTCTGATTATGGCGATGCCGTAAAGACATTTGCCACATTGGAAGCTTCCGGACAGATTGTCACAAACAATACATCCAACTCCATGTTCAACATGCTGACAGGCGGCAGTGCTTCCAACGGAACATACCTGGATACAAATGATATTCTCAGTCTTCTGATGGGTGGCGGACAATCCTCTTCAAGCGGATCCAGCTTAAGCTCCTTATTGGGAGGAGGATCTGTTGACAGCGGCGCATTTGATTTGATTTCTGCATTCATCGGCAGAAGCCATATAGACAGCTCCGATCTGATTCTGACTGACAAGAACGGTAAATCCGTATTGTCTCTGGATGATGATGACTGGGCAATGGTACAGGATGTCAACCTCAATGTCTGGATTGATGACGGTAATGGATATATTGATCTCGGCCTTGATGATATTTATCAGTTTGATGATGACGGAGATCTCGTTGTTGAATATGATGGAATGTGGGTCGCATTGAATGATCAGGTTGTATCCTACTACACCACAAGCAGTGAATACACGGATGATAATAACTACAGCTACACCGGTTATATTCCGGCGATGTTAAATGATGAGGAAGTGCAGATTCTGGTTGAATACTCCGATGAGAATCCAAATGGCATTGTCCTTGGGGCTCAGAAAGTGTATGAGACAGGCACAGCCGGCAAGCTCATGCCGATTGAAGACGGTGATGTCATTGACTTTATCTGTGATTACTATGATTATGAAGGGAACTTCAATGACAGGTTCTTCCTGGGCGAACCAATGACAGTTGACGGAGAATTGGAATTATCTGATATCCATCTGTCTGTTGACAGAGCTTTGTATGGTTATTGCTTAACCGATATCTATGGGTCCGATCGCTGGACACCGATGCTCGAACAATAATTCTTATGAAACAGGTCAACATGACCTGTTTTTTTAGCGTATGCTGCCAAAGCGGAATGACAGACATGTAAAACATTATCGGTAATCTGGGAGGTTGGAAATACATGGGAAATGTTTTATACTTTGAGAAAAGGAAGAAGACTATGAACGTTTTTGAAACAATTCTTTACAGACATAGCTACAGGGGAAAATATAAACGCATTTCCATACCGAGAGAAGATCTGAAGAAAATTATGCAGGCCGGTTTGGCAGCACCTTCCGGATGCAATATGCAGACAACATCATTCATCGCAATTGATGATCCGGAAGTTCTTTTCAAGATTCGTCAGGTGATTGACCCTCCGGTAGCGGAGACTGCACCTGCAGCAATCTGTGTCTTGACGCAAAAGGTCAATGCATACAGGGATAAATGCTTTGCCATACAGGACTATTCCGCTGCCATAGAAAACATGCTGCTGGCAATCGTTGCAATGGGATATCAGAGCTGCTGGTATGAAGGGCATATTACAGATGATGATAAAATTTGTGATAAAATGGCAGAAATACTAAATGTACCTAAGGAGTATGAACTGGTCTGTTTTCTGCCTGTAGGAATTGCTGAAGAAGATCCGGTACTTCCGAAGAAGAAGCCATTTGAAGAAAGGGCATGGTTTAATTCTTTCAACACATCAGATTGAGTGCAAAAATAATCATAAGAAAGCGTATCTTTGAATGATATGACTGGTTTTGAGGGGGAAAATATCCATATGGATTTAAGAGTATTGGAATACTTTCTTGCAGTGGCGGATGAAGAAAACATATCTCATGCAGCAGAACTGCTGCATGTTTCACAACCGACAATTTCCAGGCAATTGATGGATTTGGAAGAAGAACTCGGCAAAAAGCTGCTTATACGTACCAATAAAAAAGTGATGTTAACAGAAGACGGTGTTCTGTTTCGTGAGACGGCAAGGGATATGATCAGACTGTATGCAAAAGCGAAGAGTGATTATGCCGGTAAAGATGAGCTTGAAGGTGATTTGACGATTGCTGCAGGAGAACTTGAATCATTTGATTTAATTGCTGAAAAAATAAAAGATTTTCATCAAAAGCATCCGAAAGTTTTATTTCATATTCGTTCCGGCAATGCTGAAGAAATCTGTTCTTCAATTGATAAAGGAACCGCAGATATCGGTTTTATTGTGCAATCGGTTAATACGATGAAATATGAAGTATGCAGTCTGGATGTTTCTGAGGAATGGGGCATTCTTGTGAATCGCAATCACAATCTGGCAAAGAAAAAATATGTAACAATTACAGATTTGCAAAAAGAACAGCTGATCGTGCCGGAAAACAGCATGCTGCGTAATGATATACGTGAGTGGATCGGAACGGAACAATCTGTTGCAGCTACATATACACTTTTCAGAAATGCAATGATCCTTACGGAAATCAGTGACTGGGTGACAATCTGTCTGACAGCAGAAAAGTATACCGGCTCTAATCTTGTGTTTATTCCGTTACAGCCGAAAAGAACATCTTCAGTTTCATTGATCTGGCGAAAACGTGCAGTATATACCCCAGTGATGGAAAAGTTCCTGTCATATTTTGATATACAGATAATGAATGACAAGTGATTTGATATAAGCACTTTACATTCTTTGCTTTCCTGTATATACTTTTATCACATACAGGAGGAAACAAGATGCAAAACTTTATTTATCATATGCCGGTTAAAGTCTATTTTGAAGAAGGCGGAGTAAAAAAATACCTGCCTTCAGAAATGAAAAAGTATGGCAAAAATATCATGATTGTCTACGGAGGCGGTTCGGTTAAACGAAACGGAATACTGGATGAGCTGAAAAGCACACTTGAGCAGTGTGGAAAAACAGTTGTTGAATTCGGCGGTGTTGCGGCAAGTCCGGTATATGCAAAGATAAAGGAAGGTATTGCACTTTATAAAAAAGAAAACATTGACTTAATGATTGCCCTAGGAGGAGGATCTGTTGTTGACAGCACAAAGATCATTGCTGCAGGAGCAGAAATCGATGAAGATATCTGGGAAGAGGAGATGGTTCGCCATCATATTCCTGAGAAGATGGGAAAGTATGCAGTTGTATTAACAATATCCGGTGCCGGTGCTGAAATGGATCATCTGGGAGCATGCACAAATGAAGAAACACATGAGAAAAAGACATTTGTGGGTCCGTATGCTGACTTTGTGATTGAAGATCCTTCTTATCTGATGTCAATTCCGTTGAGAACATTTACACCCGGTGTATATGATTCTTTGAGTCATTGCATGGAAACCTATTTCGGAAAAGGTACGAATGTATGGGATGAGATCAATGAGAGCTTGATGAAAAATATCATCCGTAACGGCAAAGCATTGATGGAAAATCCTGACAGTATGGAAATCCGCTCGAACCTGATGTGGGATTCTTCTTTGATCCAGTCATTCAGTTTTTATACAGGAAATCCGGGTGATTTTCAGGCACATGGCATAGAAAATATGCTTGCAGCATACACCCATAAAACGCATGGGTTGCAATTGGCAATTCTTCAGCCTGTTTACTATGATCATATTGTGGAAGATGGTCCTGAAGTATTTGCTCGTTTCGCGGTCAATGTCATGGAAGTTGATCCTTCCGGGAAAACACAGATTGAAGTTGCTAAAGAAGGAATCGCAAAACTTCGTGAATTCATCAAATGTCTCGGTTTGCCGAGTACATTCTCTGAAGCGGGCATTGAAGTCAGTGAGGAGATTGCTTCAGTGGTTGCGGATACATGTAATGTATCAGTCAATAATGTCAGACAGCTCTCCAGAAAAGAGATTCGTGAGATTATTCTTGCATGCAGGTAAAGAGGAGTATTTATGCTTTTCTATTTCACATCAACAGGAAACAGTTTATATGCTGCTAAGCAGTTTGATGAAGAACTCTATAGTATTCCACAGGAGCTGAACAAGACAACTAGGCAATATAAAGCAGATCATATTGGTATTGTCTGTCCGTTGTATGAATTCGATCTGCCTGTTATTGTAAAAGACTTTATACTGCATTCGAAATTTGAAACAGATTACTTTTACATTGTGATGACATATGGCATGCATCATGGCGGATGTGCTGTCCGTAATACGGAATACTTTGAAAAAGCAGGAAGACGTATTGATTATTTCAATACAGTTAAAATGCTGGATAATGCATTGCCTGTCTTTGACATGGATGAACAAAGACGCATCGATCCTGAAAAGAAAGTGGATGAACATCTTTCCTTAATCAAATCGGATATTGAAAAACGCAGACATTACATCCAACCTGCGATAAAAGAAGAGATTGATTTCTATGAGAATTTCATAGAGAATTCCGCTGCTTTCAGTGCTGCCTTAAAACAGCCGAAATACAGTGTATCAGATCAATGTATCGGCTGTGGGATCTGTTCGCGTGTTTGTCCGAAAGGATGTATTCGTGTTACTGAAGGCAAGGCGACCTATGATCGCACAAACTGTTTCGGCTGTATGGCATGCATTCATGCGTGTCCGCAAAAAGCTATCGGCTATGCGGAAATCAAGGAGAAGAATCCTGAAGCACGCTATCGCAATCCGCATATTCAGCTGATGGAACTGATCCGATCAAATCAGCAAATCTGATCATCTAAGAGAATATCAGGAAGAAATGAAAACATAGAGGATGAGAAAAGAGATCCTCTATGTTTTTTATTCTTCATCTCCCTGTATTTTTTTCCGGATATCCTGCATGATTTTATCTGCGGCTTTGATGGGATCGTCAAAGATCGTTACATATCCCTGTAAGGAGGAAGCTTTTGTGTACAGTGCTTTCGTTCTCTGATCCACAAATATTCTGCATTCATATTTGGCATTGTTTGCCTCCTGGATCATATTTGCGGCAGGGGAATTGCCGTCAAGTGCAATCAGGACAGATTTTCTCTGTTTGAAGATTTCATAGGCAACAGATTTGTAAATACCCATGCCGACAGGCTCGATGGAGATGCGGACAAAGACATTCTGCTCTTTGATTTTTTGTATTTCTTCATCTGTGATTGCCGAAGGAATGAAGGCGTATATTTCAAACTTCCCGTGATTATGGTCAATCAGGTATTTTTCATACGCATTTAATCTATGCCCGATGATGAAACAGGTTGTTTCGGGATCACATTCATGCAGAAGAATTTCGATCATCTGTTTGTTGTCATTGCGCATTCTTGTTTTTCTGCGGTCGGTATTGAAACTGCCTCCTGCAAGCACAATCGGTGTTTTATTTCGAGGAACTTCCCGGATCATGTCTTGAAGTGCGGTAAATGCATCCTGTTTTTTGTTTTCCTGTAAGGAAATGCCTACTTGAGAAGTGTTTGTGCTGATACGGTTTTGGTAGAATTGTGCAATAGACCTGTCGGACAGAAGATTTCTCAATTTGTCTTGTTTTAATGCAAATGCCTCTAGACTTTCCGTCAGGATTTTATCTTCTGTCTGTTTCATTTTCTGCATGTCTTCGAAGGACAAGGATAGGAGTTTTTCCAATGCCAGCTGTTCGTCCATGGAATCCGTGCCGTAAAGAGCACCGCCATCAGTCCCTTGTACACAATGGATTCCTGCATCAAGGTATTGCTTTAAAGGATGGCCTTTGAGCGTATTCAAATTGTTTAATCTGACATTGGAACTGATCTGAAATTCCAGAACAGTTCCGGTTTCTTTCAGCAGTTGAATCAGTTGTTTTCCTTTTTCGCTTTTTAATGAAGGCGTGTAAAGACCGTGCCCGATGCGGATATGAGGCATTTTCTGTCCTTTGTGAAGAGAATCTTTTACTGCTTTGACACTTTCCGTCACATTGTCACGGAGGCTGTCATTCTCACCGGCATGAATCCGTAACACAAAAGATGGTTCTGCTTCGGCGATGTGAACTAATTCAGCAATGACGGGAGCAAGGTCTCTGATATCGTTGATTTCTTCTCCGACAATATCGCTTCCCGCTACATAAGGATCCATGGCGACAGCACGGATAACATTGAGATTGGTACTGTAATCTGCAGGAGAGATTCTGTCCTTGATGATGGTTAGGGGAATTCTGCGCAATGCAGCAAGAAAACGTAAGGTTACACCCGTTTCCTTTGTGACTGCAGGCATAACTTCATGAATCTGTTGCAGTACAAAAGGCGCTGTATCCGGTTTGACAAGAGATGTATCGGATATTTCCGCATACTGTATGCCGCAGGAAGCATAGGATCTTGCTGTCCACAGAAGCTTATCCTGAAACAACGTATTGTTTTGATAGACAGGATGTTTTCTGTCTTTAAGCATTTGTGTTATTGTATCTACGATATCTTTGTCCGGGATTTGTTCAAACTTTTCAAGAGGATATTCATAGGATGCCTGAATTCCTTTCGTGAAAACGTAGCGGTACAGATAAACCTTTTCCAGATTGGTAAAAACAGCCTGTCCGTCTTTCATGACCGCAAGGGAATTACGGATTCTTGCAATATTGTAGGCACTGTCCTTCAAATTGCCGAGAATCAGATCGGCGAAGTTAATGAAGGTATTATCGTTGATTCTGCGCTCAAGATATTTGTCTTTAAGACCGGAGTCTTTATATTTTTCTTCGGCTTGTTTTCTCTGTTCCTGCAGATAGCTATCCTGTTTTTCTGTGCATTTCAGATGCAGCTTTTTGATGTAGTAAAGGGGATAACGGATCTGGTGCATGATACCTAAGGCAATCAGACAATCCGGGGACAGATTGGCATTCATATGTGAATGCAGGTCTGTATGAAATTTGTTTTCGTTGCGTATATAGGATTTGATGATTGTTTTTTCGATGCCGAGATGATAGTCCTTTGTTTGTGACATCAGTGTTTTGGATATTGCAGGTATAGAGGCTTTCATTTCCACTGTTCCATCGGGATAGATGGTAGCGGTTTTGGTATTGCCGAGGCGAAATATATAAACTGTGCGGTTATAGGCATCAATATAGCAGGGAACTTCTCCCTGAATGATCTTCATGCCATTATCATCATATGAAAGAGGCAGATCACAAAGGTGGGCCAGATTGGTAATCAGATTTCCCGTGCCGTGATGCGGTGTGCGCAGGATGAAAAACATCTTTTCCTGATCTGTATACAGATCAACAATAATGTCTTTTTCCTTGTCCAGGTATAGTGTTTTAAAGAATGTCTTCATATCGTGCTGTGGCTGTATCACTCCATAGAAATGATTTTTGGAAATATCATCATCGGAGTGCCTCCTTCTTCACTCAGCATTATACCGCAAAATAAAATGCAATTCTGTAGAAAGAAAAAACAATACTATATAAAATAGAAACAGGAGTAATGGTATGAATCATAATGAACTTGATAAAGTATTTTGTCAGACTGTAAAAAAAGCAAACAAAGGTGCCATCAGTGCGGTTCTGTTTCATGCAGAAGGCATCATTTATGAAATCCATGACGGCATGATTGATCGTAATGCGAATATATCCCCGTCATCCAAGAGCTTGTACATGATTGCATCCAACACAAAGGTTCTTACCACATTGGGTATATTGCGTTTGTGGGAGGACCAAAAGCTGGATGTATATGAAGATATCCGGAAATACATTCCGGAGTTTTCCGTACAGAGCAGGGTTGGTGAGCATCCTTTTACGATCGAAGATTTTCTGATGCACAGAAGCGGTCTTGTATGTGACATGTACAAATACATGCTGGGGAACAGATATGAATATACAGATATTATTGAAGGACTGCATGAAACATATCGTACATCCTTCCCAAAGGAAATGTTTTCCTATTCCAATCTCGGTTTCACTTTATTGGGTGTTGTGATTGAAAGAGTCAGCGGGTTAAAATATGCAGACTTCATGCAGAAATATCTCTTTGACCCGATGGACATGGAAGTGTATTTTTGCATGGAAAAAGATCTTCCTGAAGAAGTGTCTCAAAGGGTGGCGCATTGTTACGACAAAAAGGGAAAGAGACAATACGATCCATTGGCGTGCTTATTGCCTGCAGGTTCCTGTACGTATACAACCATTGCAGACCTTGCCAAAATAGGACAGCTTCTTTTAATTAAAGGTGTTTACAAAGATAAGCGTTTATACCGAGAAAAAACAATCGAATGGATGGAAGATCTGCCGATTTATGATGAACTGGATAAAGAGGTATCTGTTATAGGACACAGCCTGTTTCACCATAATCTTTTTACGGATTATGAAACAGGTCCGATTCTCGGACATGGCGGTAATACCGTTTATCACCATTCCCTCTTTGATTTTTTGCCGGAAGAAAAAATCGGATGTATTGTCTTTTCAAATTTTGAAGATGCGCCTTTGCTGGTGACAAAAATACGGAAAGCATTATTGGATGAATATCTGAAACAAGAGGGATTTTCAAAGAAACAAATCCATAAAAGAAAAACAGTCAAAACAGATATCACACGGTATATCAAGAAGTATGATACGGTTCTTGGCCCGGTTTCCTTTTGCCTTAATGATGCAGGTGACCTGCAGGTAAAAATAGATTCTTTTCTTATTCCGGTAAGAACATTAGAAGGCGGATGGGTGGAATGTATATTGCCAAAACCGTTAAAAGCTTTACCGGAAGAAATCAGAACACTGCATCATGCATATCTGAAGCAGGCTGTTTATTTTGGCCATGAAGTATTAATGCTGGAATACAACGGTGTGAAAAAGGTTATCGGGTGTCAGTATACAGAACCTGCAATCAATGATAAATGGCTGAAGGCAATCGGAAGCTATCAGCCATATGATATAGCGCATGAAGGATATCAGGGGATGGATCTGCATCTTGAAAACGGGGAACTGGTTCTTGTGTTGAAGATTATCGGAGAAAATCTGAAGTATTATCTGCATGTTTTAAATGAAGGAGAAGCCATTGTTAAAGGCTTCGGACGTAATTGTCTACAGACGGTTACCTTGAAAACAGATGAGGGAAAATCTGTTTTGAAATGTGATGCTGTAACAGGCATCAAAAGCAATTGAGATCGTAGGGAATCAATACGGGTCTAAGTGACAGGTATTCATTCCTTTTTTTTTTGTAAACATCATGCCTGATCTGCCATTAATCAGATTTAGCCATGCATGACAGAAGATCATGGATCGTTTTATCTTTTGAAAGATAGAATGTGCCATTCCGGTTACCTCGGCAGTTTTTCCCTCGTGCTCCAAAGAGATACCTTTTTTTAAGGAATATCAATATTGCAAATCTGAATGTCATTAACTTTCATGTAGGTATCTACGGTGCCATTTTCCCGGATGAATCAAAAAAGGGAAAAGGCTTGCCATACATGCATGATTTATGTATGATGATAAACAATATCGGAATATGTGAGGTAATATGAAGATTTCTGTCAAACAGCTGTTGTTGCTGAATAATATGATTTATCTTGAACCGGAGGAAGGCCCTTTTCCCGATCTTCGGCGTTTTTCGGGAATGAAAGTCAGGGACTGGATGAATGCCATTGAGATTGCCGGCATTGCTGATGATGAGATTCCCCGCATGACAACTGCCCAGGAATGGAAGAATATTGTGAAAGCTGCAAAACGGGATTATACCGTCATGGAAATGCGGATATTAACGGTTTATGTAGATAAACGCCAAGATGACGGCAGTAAAAGTGTCATTTTTCTCAGCCCGGAAAATGCCGAAGCAATTGTTCTTTTTAAGGGAACGGAAATGGTTGCGGGTTCCGGTCAGTGGATAGACAATTTTTACAGTGGCAACATGGCGGATACACCTCATCAGATTCATGCACTTGAATGGTATCGGCAGGTATACAGGAAATATCATCTGAACCAGTATGAAGTTACATTGACGGGACATTCCAAAGGCGGCAACAAGGCGAAATACATCACAGTTCTGGATCATACCGTGGATCATTGTGTCTCTTTTAACGGAGAAGGCTTTTCCGATCGCTTTTTTAATAAATACGGAATGGAAATTATGAAAAGAGAGGAAAAGATAGAGAATCATATGGTAGATTATGATTACATCAGTCCTTTATTGAATGATATCGGCAGTGCATTCTACTACTACGGAAACAATTATGGTATCGGCGGTTTTACAGAGAATCATCTCGCAAATACCTTTATGCATTCCGGTGAGAACGGCATATTCCAGATGGATATTAATGAAGAGGGAAGACCGGCAGAAATGTCGGCATTTGATGAATTTGCCAACAGCTATTTGCGTTCCATGGAAGATGATGAAAAAGGCAAAGCGCTGGAGATGCTGAACGAGCTGTTGAATATTGTTTTGTCTGTCAATCAGTATATGACAGAAGTTTTTAACGCCGCAAGCACACTACTTTAGTGGTGGGTAAGGTGTTTTTTTTTGCTGCATATCGTGTGTAATAATGTGCATATTACACACATTTGTGATATAATATAGGTATGAATAAAGACATTTACAGAC
>CACXCB010000110.1 GCA_902766005.1 uncultured Erysipelotrichaceae bacterium
AACCCGTAGAAGTTTCCAGATGTCCCTTTCCTGGACATCTATTATTATACAGGCTTTTTAGCTTCATTTTCAGGTCTCCTGTGCAAAACTGGACTTTTCATAAAAAAAACTGTATCGGTTAATATCCAATACAGTTTATCTTTTTATGCGTTATGTTCCGGATGATATGTATCTACCACTGAAGCAACAATTTCTTCTATGTTCTCCGATTCACCGTAAGCTGCTGCCTTCAATAACTGCAGATCGGTTTTGAATTTTTCATCATCCATTTCAATCGGCTTACCGATGAAGATAAGGGAATTCTGTGTTTTTTGCAAACCTTCCTCATCCATCAGAAGTTCTTCATACATCTTTTCACCAGGTCTTAATCCTGTGTAGACAATCGGGATATCAATATCCGGTTTGAAACCGGAGAGCTTGATCAGATTTCTTGCCATGTCGTCTATCTTAACCGGTTTGCCCATATCCAGGACAAAGATTTCACCGCCCTTGGCATAGTACTCAGCCTGCAGCACAAGTGAAACAGCTTCCGGAATAGTCATGAAGTAGCGGATGATGTTCTTATCGGTGACCGTTACCGGTCCGCCTTCCGCAATCTGCTTTTTAAACAACGGTATAACAGAACCGTTGGAGCCGAGTACATTGCCAAAACGAACAGCCATATATGTGGTATCCGGATAGGTTCTCTGACACATCTGAACAACCATTTCACAAAGTCTCTTGGATGCACCCATGATATTGGTCGGGTTCACGGCTTTATCTGTGGAAATCAAAAGGAATCGTGATACGCCATGTTCTGCCGCAGCTTTTGCGACTGTATATGTACCCATGACATTGTTTTTTATTGCTTCATTCGGACTGTCTTCCATCAGCGGTACATGCTTGTGTGCAGCTGCGTGGAAGATGATATCCGGTTTATGTTCTTCCAGTACATGATCCATCCTGTTTTTATCTGTCACATCGCCAATCAGCGTTTCCAAATGCAGATTCGGATGTTTTCTCTTGAGTTCCAGCTGAATATCATATGTGGTATTTTCATAGATATCAAAGATAACCAGTTTCTTCACATCCGCATTGGCAATCTGTCTGCAAAGCTCTGAACCGATGGATCCGCCACCGCCTGTCACCATGACAACCTTGCCGGCAAGACTTTTCATGATGGAAGTTGTATCAACACGAATTTCTTCTCTGCCCAGAAGATCCTGTATCTGTACATCACGAAGACTGGAAATACGGACTTTTCCGGAATACAGGTCAAATAATCCCGGAACAGCCTGAATCTTACATCCCGTCTCTTTACAGATATTCAGAATATCTGCACGATTCTGCGGTGAAATGTTTGTGATCGCAAAGATAATTCTCTTGATTTTGTATTTATCCACTGCCTCCTGGATTTTATCTCTTCCGCCATAGATGCGATAGCCTTCCAGGTCTCTGCCCCACTTAATCGGGTTGTCATCAATAACAGCCATGATATTGTATTCGGGATGATTGCCCAGACGTATGTCTGAGATAATCTCTCTTGCTGCCTGGCCTCCGCCGATAATCAGAATATTCTCAGAATTCTCTGAGGTGTTTCCCTGCAGGGAACGGAATCGGAGCAATCTGTATCCGAAACGCACAAAGACACAGGAGACCCCACAGAGAATATAAGTGATGAACATGACAGACCTTGGCAGCTTAAATATGAAATACAAAAGAATATATACAACCGCAAGCAAAAGATATGTCAGTATAATTCTGTAAGCCTCTGTAATAGAAGCATACCGCCAGATACTGTGATACAGACGGAACATGTAGTAAACTTCTACCGTTGCAATTTCCAAAAACAGCAGGAAAATGATTATTGTGCGCAGATAATCTGCCGGTATATGCGTATAGGTAAAATCATAGCGAATCCAGATTGCAAGAAATGCAGATACCGCTATGCAAAGAATATCCACAAAGATAATTGCAACCATTCTCATTTTCTGGCTATCATTAATCCACTTCATTCTTCTTCCCCTTTAATGCTTGTCTCTTCATACAATGCTTCGTACAGCTTGATTCTCCCCTCTTCAAGAATCTTGGCGATGGTTTTGGACGATAATCCAAACTTCGCAATCAAATCCTTGTATGTCTTCTCCTCTACAAGAGAAAGCCACATTATCAAAGCTGTATTTGTACCGCATTTTTCCTTGATGATGTCAAAACAGGAATTGACATATTTCATGTCTTCTTCCAGAAAGGATAGAGTCTTTTTCGCCACAGGATCCAGATTCTTTCTTTTACGAAGATCTTCACTTTCCTTTAATTCTATTTTATATAGATGGCAGGACGCATTAAATGCCTGTATAAACTTGTCATACTCCATGCCCGTATTCAGATGTCTATCTCTTTCCTCATTCATGCTCATAATAGTTTATCTCCAAAAGCCTCATATTCGGAGCATTATACATTCTATCATACACCTAATGACACTTTCCAATACTTTCTCAACAATCTTGAATGTTTTTTGAACTTTTTTTCATTTAAGATTCAGAGCCAAATGATTTTACTCCATTTGTTCACGGATTGTTCTTATTACGGTTTGGTGTACCGCCTTGTCTATGCCATCTTCATATATCTGTATAGACCGTCGAAAACCGTCGATCATTTCAACCATATCTGCAAGCTGTCCGATCTGCCCCGTGCTGAGTGACAGCCCTCTTTTTTCAAGATCATCTGACAGATTCTTGTATACCCATTTCGGTGCATGTGCATTGATCTTGCTGATAGTTGAAGCTATTTTTATCAAAATCCAATGTCACCCACAGTATTTTCTTTTTCCAGTTGAGAATGCTTCTCACCATCTCAATATACTGTACAAAGCCCTCCATAGCGAATTTTTTCATCAAAGCAGTCAACAGGTCTTTGAAACCTCCCACCTCTAAAGAGATGGGATTCCAAGCCGAGAATAAGCATCACTGCTTATCTCTTGGTTTTTTTTCTTTATAA
>CACXCB010000111.1 GCA_902766005.1 uncultured Erysipelotrichaceae bacterium
ATCATCTATAACGATATTTACCTGAGGCAATAATTTACTATACCACCGATAAAAAATATACTGAAAAAGCTGGTTGCCCAAACCACCATTCATGTAGATTATATGCACCAATAATCATTCCTCTCACATCCCAAAATACACAGGGCACGTGTCACCTAATTAATTCCGACCTATTAATACTTTCCTATTATTTTCGAGTCACTATAATCAGCAGCTTTCTTTTCCGGCAAGGTCAACAAATAGCCATCCACAAAGTCACTACCTTCCTTTAGCCCAATACCCTCAAACATTTTTTTCAAAACATTGAAGTGTTTACTAATCACTATAAGAATTCTCTTATCGGCTGGCAATGAGAAAAAAACATCAAAAAGATTGCCGCACTGTAAGTTGGTGGACTCATCTTCGCCACTATCATAAAAGGTGCCAGATAGAAATGTTTCCACTTTGGAAGCCAACGTAGGGCTTCCAAATATTAATCTCTCAGGCTTTCTCAACAAAAATTTTAATAAATCAGTTCCGTTAGCTAATTCCCGACAATTTCGGGCCAATTCAGACAAGCTCCGCATTGAAGCAAATTCATTTTGCCAAGGAGTCTTGCATAAATAATGCCAAAACAGGGTATCAAAGGTATCCTTGGTATCTAGTCTTAATGCCCCTCCTGCATAATGAATAATAGCCTCACCGTTATACATATCCTGCAAACGGGCAAGATTTACCAATAAATTATACTCTATCGGCAAAAATAGGCATGATTTAGCAAAAATACAGTTCAGAAAATCCTGATCAGGATATTTCAGATAAGCTTCATCCTGCAATAAAAAAGCAATCACATCGTCAGTTATATGTTGATGCTCCCTTAAAAATTTCATATCCATCAACATTACGCCGGAATTAAAGTATTTATCCTGCTGAACAAGCCCATCTTTAACCACTGGAGGTGCCAAATCTTGCGGCATCATGGCCATAACGCTATCAGGAACCGCAGCAACGATTGCATTCCCCATGTCCACATTCCACAACTTGGCAATATCCATGTGAACAATGGTATCCGCATCAAGATAAATAACCCGCTCTACATCAGAAGGCAAAAGTGCCCCCATTGCAAAACGGTAAAGCATTCCCTGGCCCCCTGGGGAATATATTTGCTCTAGTGGGGCTATAAAATCCCTAATTGATGGATTTAATAATATATTGTAAAAACGAATCTCCTGACCATAATGCTCTGTCAAAGCTATGAGCTTGCTTTTATTATCTTCAGTTAATGTATCATCATGTAAAATGTGTGCAACAATATGAGACTTGGTATTTTCATATAAAGAACATAGGGAAGTTCCAGCAAACTTGGTATAGTTTCCACTTATATCATTCAAGGCGTAACACACATGAATTTCATTATTCATAATATCCTCTAAAAAAACTATTACAACACGCCATCAGCAATTTTTCTGCCATTATCAGGGCAGTCAGTGATAATTATATCCACCCCATATTCACAAAAACGCTGCATCTCCACCCGTGGATCAACAGTCCAAGTATTTACCCTTATGCCATGGGCGTGACACTTATCAATATATTCCTTATCTATATGCTGGTAATTCGGGTGAACTGCCTCAGCCTGCATCATAGTAGTATATCCAGGAACATCAACAAAATTCTGTCCCATCAAAAGGCCAATACGGGCCTCAGGCACAGTCTCCTTCAACATTTTAAGGCTATAATGATTAAATGAAGAATAAATAACCCTATCCTCCATTCCAAACTCCCTTACCAATGCTGCAGTCTTTTCCTCCAGCCCATCATAAAGGATAACACCACTCTTTAATTCTATATTTAATTCTTTCCCCGTTGGGGCAAAAAACTCCAAAAACTCCCTTAAAGTCGGAATTTTTACATCGCCGTATTCCGGATGAGTCTTGGAAAAGGAAAACTCCCGCAGTTCTTTTAGCGTAAAATCCTTCAGCCAACCAACGCCATCGCTGGTACGGTCAATTTTTTCATCATGGCAGATAACAATCTCCCCATCCCTTGTGAGCTGAACATCCAGTTCAACACCATCCGCCCCCATTGCAACGGCCTTTTCAAAGGCTGGCATAGTATTTTCAGGTGCATATTGCTTATCCCAGCCGGAAGCGCCCCTATGGGCATATATTTTTGTTTTACTCAATTACCTTGCCCTCCTCAATAGTTGTGGAAGAACGCCAGGCCAGGAATTTTTCCATAACCTCGGCGATAGCGATGGATTCAGCTCTTGTAAGCTTAAAGCCCCCCTTGGGATGGCCATTGATTGTGGAAACAAAATCACTAAGCTCATAGCGCAGCCCATCACCCAAATACTTGGTAAAGAACTTCTCATTTTGGTTAAAGTCCTCATAGCAAATTTCAAACTCCGTTGTCTTCCACCAAGGAGCCGGAACGAATATATAACCTCTGGTGCCGGAAATCAGCAAATGACCATCTGACTTTACCTTAATACCAGTCTTGGCTGTGGCCATACTGCTGCCATAATTAAAATATGCCTTGGCATAAAGGTCGATTCCATTTTCCGCCTTAAAACACTCAAAACG
>CACXCB010000112.1 GCA_902766005.1 uncultured Erysipelotrichaceae bacterium
TAAAGGATACCATAAGAGATGCAGACAATATAAGGGGTTTCATGCCACTTTGTGAGGGCCGCCCCCTAATGGAGGGATATATGAAAAAAGTGGAATTATTGGCACCTGCAGGAAATATGGATGCATTAAAAGCGGCTGTAGCCGGCGGGTGTGATGCAGTATATCTTGGTTTAAGAAGTTTTTCGGCAAGGGCATTTGCGGGAAATTTTGATCATGATGAATTAATTGAAGCAGTCAGATACTGCCATATCCGCAATGTCAGTGTATATGTCACTCTGAATACAATGTTATTTGAAAAGGAAATCGAAAATATCAAGAATGAAGTTGATTTCCTCTATAAAAATGATGTGGATGCTATCCTGGTACAGGATCTTGGCTTGTTTCATTATGTCAGAACATGTTATCCGGATTTTCCGATTCATTGTTCAACCCAGATGCATGTACATAACATTGCAGGTGTACAGTTCATGAAAGAAGAAGGTGCTTCCCGTGTTGTTTTAGCCAGGGAGACATCCATTGAAGTGATCGAAGAGGCATGCAGAACAGGCATGGAAATCGAAGTATTTGTCTATGGCGCAATCTGCATCAGTTACAGTGGCCAATGCCTCATGAGCTCCTCAATAAAAAACAGATCGGCTAACCGCGGCGTATGTGCACAATGCTGCAGATTAAAATACAGTGACGGAAAAGATAAAGACGGCGAATACCTGCTTTCACCGAAAGATCTGAACCTGATTGAAAAAGTACCTGTGCTGATTGATGCAGGTATCACCAGTATGAAGATCGAAGGCAGAATGAAACGTCCTGAATATGTATATCTTGCGGTAAAGACATTCCGTGAGGCAATTGACGCATATTATGCACATCAGGAGTATCACGTTTCAGCTCAAAGACAGAAGGAACTGCTTGAGATGTTCAACAGAGGCTTTTCATTGGGACATATTTTTCATGACGATGCTAAAAACAGAATGAATCATTATCGGCCGAACCATCAGGGTATTGAAATCGGAAAGGTATTGCAGTTTTCTCGTGGTAATGTACAGGTGAAGCTGAGTGATACGCTGTATCAGAATGACGGTTTGCGCATTATGAATCAGCCGTATGATACAGGATTAACTGCAGTCAAAATTGAAAAATACGGAAAACTGGTCAATCAGGCATATGCCGGGGATGTGGTATGGCTGCAATGCCACAGTGAGCCAAATCCGAAACCTGGTCAATCCCTGCATCGTACAAGCAATGTGCATCTGTTAAAAGAAATCGATCAGAGAATTGAGGAACAGCCGAAAAAAATACCGATTCATATACGCTATGAAGCCTATGTGGATCAGCCTTTGCGAGTCATCCTTTCCGATGGGCAGCATGAGGTTTATACGGAATCCGGCATGTTATGCCAAAAGGCACAAAAAGCACCGGTAAAAAAAGATCGAATGGAAGAAATTTTGCAGAAAATGGATAATGAACCATATATTGTGGAATCCATAGAAGGAAAAATGCATGACATTTTTTTGCCGGTCAGTACAATCAATGAGACAAGAAGAAATGCATTACAGGCATTGAATGAGGAAAGAAGCAAACGCTTTATACGTTCTTCAGCAAAATCATATGTATTCTCCTTATCCCAAAAAACAGAACCGGATTTTCATATTCTGATCAAGGACGATTCCTGTTACCGAAAAGAGGATATTGCATCTCTTGCACATATGCCTGTCATCAATCCGAATCTGAAGCAGAAAGAGCAGCTTGAAAATACGGTTATCAGTGAAATCGGGGATTTTTACATGCAGGTGAAAGACTGTATTGCGGGTATGACGCTGAACCTTGCCAATTCCTATGCTTTGGCATATGTTTTATCCAAACCGGGGATACAAGCAGCAGTATTATCCAGTGAGCTCAATCAGCCACAGATCAAGGATGCCCTGGATGCATTTACACAGCGATATGGGTTTGTACCGTTTGTTTACCAGCTTGTATACGGGAAGAGAACACTCATGTATATCAAGGATGGATTTTCAACCTATTATGATTTGAAAAATTTACAAGATTTTCATGGAAATCTTTTCAAACTCGACTATAATAATATTAGCATCGTTTCCATACTGGAACATGAAAACTACTGCAGCGAAAACAATTATTGCAAGGGGAGCTATATCATATTTGAAGGGGATACGATGCAGAAAGAAAGCGTAGTGGAGGAAGCTTATGAAGAAATTTTTCGAAGAATTTAAAGCCTTTGCGTTAAAAGGCAACGTCATGGACATGGCTATTGGCGTCATCATTGCCGGTGCATTCTCAGGGATCGTTACTGCATTGACAGAAAACATTATCAATCCTATCATTGCTTCTCTTGGCGGAACAGAAGTAGGACTTGTTACTCCTTTGGCAAACGGTCAGTATATCAACTGGGGAGCATTCATTACTGCTGTGATTAACTTTATCATTCTCGCATTCGTGCTGTTCTGCATTTTGAAAGCAGTCAATCGCATGATTGCAGCTGCAAAGAAGCCTGAAGAGGAAGCTCCTCCGGCAGAGCCAGAAAAGAGTGATGAAGCAAAGGCTCTTGAAGAAATTCTGGAAATCCTGAAGAAAAAACAATAATGGAAAGAAATAGCGGAATAAATCCGCTTTTTCTTTCTAAAGAAAGCATTGTTTGGTATAATACTCCATGCAAACAAGGAGTTGCCGATGTTTTTAAAGCGTATTGAAATGCAGGGATTCAAGTCATTTGCGGATCGTACGGTAATCAGTTTCGAACATCCGATTACCGGTGTCGTCGGTCCCAATGGCTGTGGAAAATCAAATATTTCAGATGCCGTCAGATGGGTATTGGGAGAACAAAGCGCAAAGAGCATGCGTGGTGAAAAGATGAATGATGTCATCTTTGCCGGCAGTGCCGACAGAAGAAAACTCAACATGGCGGAAGTATCTCTGATCTTTGATAATTCCACTCATATACTGAATGATGAAAAAGATGAAATTGAAGTAACAAGAAGATTGTATCGTGATTCCGGCGATGCCGAATATCTGATCAATCGTAAAAATGTAAGATTAAGGGATGTTGTTGAACTCTTTCTGGATACCGGTTTGGGAAGAGATTCCTTAAGCATTATTTCTCAGGGTAATGTCATCTCCTTTGCGGAAGCAAAACCATATGAAAGAAGAGGTATTTTTGAAGAAGCTGCAGGGGTAGCCAAATTCAAAAAGAGAAAACTGGAGTCTTTATCCAAGCTGGAAAGAACAAAAACAAATCTTGAAAGAAGCCAGGATATTCTGATGGAACTGGAAAAGCAGGTTTCACCTCTCAAACGACAGGCTCGCAAAGCGGAGATTTACAGAGAAAAGAAAGCACAGCTCGAAGAGATCGAAATCTCTGTTCTCGTGCAGAATATCGAACAGTTTGTGGCAGATATCGATTCGGCCAAAAAGACACTTTTTGATATCGATACCGAAACAACAATGCTGCAGACGAATATCCAAATCAATGAAGCCAGAATCCAGGAATCCCGTAAAGAAGTGCAAAGACTGGATCGTGAGATCAATGAGCTTCAGGACGAAATGCTGAATAACTTTAACGAAGTACAGGCTCTTGAAGCGCGTAAGACAGAGCTTGATGAAAGACGAAAGTACATCGTTGAAACCGGCAGCAAAGAGCAGCAGGCCAAAGAGCTCAAAGGACTTCTTGAAGAAGCCAGAATCGAATATGAAGACCGTCAGGAAAGACTGAATGTCCTCAATCAGGAAATGAAGCTTCTGGGACAGCAGTTAAGCACGGCTGCCCAGAATATTGTGGACAAATCCAATGCCTTTGATCAATCCAGTTCAAGACAGAGAAATCTGGAAAACCGAAAGAATGTATTGGAATCATTGATGCGCAATCCATTTAATAATCAAGCCGGTATCCGTTCCATTATGGATCATCGCCATGCCCTAAACGGGATATTGGGTGTCATCGGTCAGGTTTTCCAGGCAAAGCCGGGTTATGAAGAAGCTGTCTCAACAGCTTTAGGCGGATCTTTGAACAATATCGTTACTGTCGATGAACAGGCGGCCAGAGATGCGATCCGTTTCTTGACACGAAACTTAAGCGGCAGAGCAACATTTCTTCCGTTAACGGTATGCAAACCGAGATATGTATCCAGGGAACATCTGATCATCTGTCAGAATGTCAAAGGATATCTTGGCGTTGCTTCTGATTTTGTCGAATGTGATCCGAAGTTTGATCCGGTAGCGGACAGCCTTTTGCAAAACGTTCTTGTAGCCGATACAATGGAAACAGGTAATGAGCTTTCTGCTTTGACTAAACGTTTCTATAAGATTGTTACACTGGATGGGGAAGTTATTCACAGAGGCGGATCCATGACAGGTGGAAAAACCAAGAGAGATACAAATATCATGACCATGAAAAAGGAATATGATGAAGTATCACAATCCCTGGAAAGTGAAAACGCAAGAGTCACTATCGCCCAGAAGCAGTTGGATGAAGCAAATCGTCAACGGGAAACCATCGGAAGAAATCTACAGGAAAAGCGCTATGCAATTGCCGCCCTTGAACCGGTTGTCGATGCCAAAAAAGCAAAATACGAAAAACTGCAGAATGATTTTGCCTTGCTTCACCCGGAAGGGGAAGAAGAAATAGATTCTCATACAGACGACCTTGTTCTTCGCCTGAATGAAGCATATTCCCGCAGGGATGAAATCACCGGCGAAATGAAGAACAAGAGGGAACAGAGGTATCAGGCAAACCAGGATGCAGAGCGCAAGGAAGCTCAGCTCAGACAAATGCGTAAAGATCTTTCCCGTGCAGAAGCCAGTGCCAATGCGATTAAAATTGACCAAGGCAAACTGGAAATCAAGATGGAAAACGACCTGCAAAGACTCTCCAGCGAATACAAGATGACATATGAATTTGCCAAAACAAAAGCAAGTGCAGAAGTCGTTGAAAATGCCAGGGAAGTTGTTGCCCAATTGCGTGCGGATATCGAAAGACTTGGCAACATCAACATGAATGCACCTGAGGAGTATAATGAAGTCAATGAAAGATATGAGACTTTGAAACAGCAGATTGATGAACTGACCAAGAGCAGGGATAAGATTCTTGCAGCCATTGATGAGATGGATACCGTCATGAAGAAACAGTTTAAAGAGATGTTTGACAAGATCAATGAACAGTTTAATGACATTTTCCGTCATCTGTATGGCGGAGGAAGAGCAATGCTGATCTTGCAGGATCCTTCAGACATCCTGAATACCGGTATCGACATTGATGCCCAGCCTCCGGGGAAAGCCGTACAGAACAACATGTTGTTCTCCGGTGGCGAAAAGAGCTTAATTGCCTTGTGTGTCTTGTTTGCGATATTAAAGGTAAAACCTGTACCGCTTGTCATTCTTGATGAGGTGGAGGCAGCATTGGATCCTTCCAATGTTGAGCGCTTTGCGCAGTTCATGCACAACTATACAAACAGAACACAGTTTATTGTTGTTACACACCGTCCCGGAACAATGGAAAATGCGGATGTTCTCTATGGCGTCACGATGCAGCATCAGGGTGTCAGCCAGATGCTTAAAGTGGAACTCAGAGAAGCAATTGATATGGCTGAACCTGCAGCCCTGGAGGTAAGAGCATGAGTTTTCTCAGCAAACTGAAAGAAAGATTTACCAAAAAGGAAGATAAAGCCGTTTATCTTTCCGGCTTCAAAAAAGCAAAACAGACATTCGGCGATCAGCTCAATGAAATGCAATATCAGTTTGAGGGTGTCAATGATGACTTCCTTGAACAATTGACAATCATTCTGCTGGAAAGCGATGTAGGGATTGAAACAGCAGATCTGATCTGTGAAAAGTTAAAAAAGAAATGTGATGAATTTCCGTCAGTGACATTCCATTGGGCCATGAACTTCTTAATCGAAATCATGAAAGAGATTTATGAAGAAGTTCCGGATCAGGAAATCACCTATAACGAAAACGGAACTACGGTGATACTTCTTGAAGGTGTTAACGGCAGCGGCAAGACGACCAGTGCTGCAAAACTTGCCAATATGTATCGTCATATGGGAAAATCCGTTGCCTTTGTGGCTGCGGATACCTTCCGTGCAGGAGCGATTGACCAGATGGCAAAATGGGGAGAACGTCTCAATATTCCTTGCATCAAGGGAAGAGAAAACGGGGATCCGAGTGCCGCTATTGTAGATGGCTGCAGATATGCGAAAGAAAATAACATTGATATTCTCTTGTGCGATACGGCAGGCAGACTGCAGAATAAGATCAACCTGATGAATGAGCTGGCAAAAATGAATAGGGTTGCCGGCAGGGAAATCGAAGGTGCCCCACATAACATCTGGCTGGTTCTTGATGCAACAACCGGACAGAATGGCTTGTCTCAGGCAGAGGTATTTGCTCAAAGTACAACGCTATCCGGCATCATCCTGACAAAAATGGATGGGACTGCAAAAGGCGGTATTGTATTGGCGATCAAGCATAAGCTGCATTTACCGGTACTCTTTATAGGTCTTGGCGAACAGCCTGAAGATTTAAGACCGTTTGATCTTGAGAGTTACCTATACAGTATCTCAGAAGGTCTGGATACAAATGGATGATTTGTTTCTCATTAACGATCTTCTGGATTTCTATGGAATCCTGTTAACAGACAAACAGAGAAAGATCTGCAGTGATTATTATGAATATGATAATTCATTGCAGGAAATCGCAGAATCCATGGGTATCTCAAGGAGTGCCGTGCATGATGCATTAAAAAGAAGCCGCAAAGAGCTTGAAGAATATGAAGAGAAGATGCATCTCTTATCTTCATATCAGAAAAGAATGAAACTATATGAACAAATTAAAAAACAGGCACCGGAAGAGATCAGGCAACTGATTGATGCCTGTATCAATACTGAAATAGAGGAGGAAAAATGAGTAAAGTAATTTCAGTGAATTCAGGATCTTCATCATTAAAGTTCCAATTATTTGACATGCCAAGCGAGAAAGTCCTGGCAAGCGGACAGGCAGAAAGAATCGGCCTGGACATGGGTATCTTCACGATCAAGTACAATGGTGAAAAGGTAGTCACAAAACTTCCTTTACCGGATCACAAGACAGCTGTCGATATTCTGTTAAAGAATCTGAAGGATCTCGGCATTGTTGAAAGTCTTGATGAGATCAAGGGTGCAGGCCACCGTATCGTCCAGGGTGGTGCATACTTTGATGGTTCCATCGTTGTAGACGATGATGTTGTCAGCAAGGTAGATGAACTTGCTGAACTTGCACCTCTGCATAACCATGCACATCTTGTATGCTACGAAGCATTCAAGAAAGCACTGCCTGATATCGGACATGTATTCGTATTCGATACAGCATTCCATCAGACAATGACACCGGAATCCTATCTGTTCCCGGTACCATATGACTGGTATACACAGTATAAGATCCGCAGATACGGTGCTCATGGCACAAGCCACTGGTATGTAAACCGCAGAGCTGCCGAACTGATGGAAAAAGATGTTGAATCCCTCAACATGATCACTTGCCACTTAGGAAACGGTGCTTCCATTACAGCAATCAAAGACGGTAAATGCGTCAACACTTCCATGGGTCTTACACCTCTTGGCGGAATCATGATGGGTACAAGATCCGGCGATATCGATCCGACCATCGTATTCTATATGATGAAGAAACTTGAATGCACACCGGATGAAATGGATACATTCCTCAACAAGCGCTCCGGTATGCTCGGTGTCAGCGGCATCAGCTCCGATGCACGTGATATCCAGGCTGCTGTTGAAGAGGGTAACGAAAGAGCAATCCTGACAGTCAACCTCTATACAAACCGTGTAGTTAACGTTGTAGGCGGCTATTATGCTCAGCTCGGCCATGTAGATGCAATGGTATTTACAGCAGGTCTTGGCGAAAACGACAACTTCACAAGAGAGCGTATTTTAAAAGGATTGGAAGAAGCTCTCGGCTTAAGCATTGACTATGAGCTCAACAGCAAGATTCATGGCAAGGAATGCCTCATTTCCAAACCGGATTCCAAGATTGCGGTATATGTCATTCCGACAAATGAAGAGCTTGTCATTGCAAGAGATACTGTAAGACTTCTCGGATTATAATGAACTTTGAAGGTTTACTGGAAACAATAGAACGTTTTGATATCATTACGTTGTATCGTCATGAACATCCCGATTGTGATGCAGCAGGATCACAATTCGGATTAAAAGAATGGCTGAATGTCAATTTTCCGCAAAAAAAGGTATATGCCTTAGGAAATGAGACATGCAGTCAGGGAAATTTTCCCAATAACGACGTTATTGATGATGAAACAGTAAAAAACAGCCTTGCAATTGTTCTTGATACCGCAAATAAAGAAAGAGCAGATGATCAAAGATTTCTGAATGCAAAGATGATTATCAAAATTGATCATCATCCCAATTATGATCCTTTCGGAAATCAGAATTATGTATTTGATGATGCTGCAGCCGTATGTGAAATACTTCCTGAATTCTTTCAGCAAACGCATCTGAAGATGACAAAACAGGTTGCTGAATACTTATACAAGGGATTATTGACAGATACATTATGCTTCAGGACTTCCAATACTAAGCCGCATACTTTGGAGATGGCAAGTTATCTTTCTTCATTCGGTATATCCATACCGGAGATTAACAGGGAATTGTTTGATCTTTCTTTAGAAGATTTCCGTTTTGCCTCTTATATCCGCAAGAGTGCTCAAATCATCAATGATACCATTGCCTGTGTCATTTTGAATGAAGAAGATTTGCAGAAATGGAATAAAACACCCGGTAATGCAAGAAACTTCATCGATGAATTAGGCCATGTCAGGGAATTTCAGATTTGGACAATCTTTACGGAGAACAAAGATCATCTTTATGACGGATCATTACGTTCTAAAAGAGTCACGATCAATGACATAGCTCAGAAATATCATGGTGGCGGTCATAAAAACGCATCCGGTGTTAAAAACCTAAGCAGGGATGATATTCTAAACATTCTGACTGATTTTCAAAACAGACTGAAAGAAGCATGATTTCATGCTTCTTTTTCATTACTTGAAAATTTATTTTTATAATTTGTATTACAGAATATTATCTGAATCGACGCAAAAAATCTATTGTTGAAAGATAATAAACGAAAAAAACCGGTGAATATTCATGTTTTTATAGAAGTATAATAAAATTATGAATATATTTCTTAATAAAAATACAGAAGCATGTTGCAGATTTTATAATTGCATCGATGATAAGTTTATCATCAGTACCATGACCGGTATACTAAAAACCCGACAATTGTTATCATTGTCGGGTTTTTGATTTGATCATTATAAATTAATATCCGGGATGCCAGCAAATCCTTTTTCCAGATCGTCGTCTGTCGGGATATAATCCTTCATTTTTCCGTTATTGAAAGATTCATATGCAGTCATATCGAAATAACCTGTACCTGTAAGGCCGAAGATGATTGTCTTTTCTTCACCTGTTTCTTTGCACTTGAGAGCTTCATCAATTGCTGCTCTGATCGCATGAGAAGATTCAGGAGCAGGAAGAATGCCTTCAACTCTTGCAAACAGTTCAGCAGCTTCAAATACGGATGTCTGCTCAACAGCTCTTGCTTCCATGTAACCGTCATGATACAGCTGGGAAAGAACAGGGCTCATGCCATGATATCTTAAACCGCCTGCATGGTTTGCGGATGGAATGAATCCATGACCTAATGTATACATCTTTGCCATTGGACAAACTTTACCAGTATCACAGAAGTCATAGACGAACTTTCCTCTTGTAAAGCTTGGACAGGATGCCGGTTCAACCGCAATAAACTGATAATCTGCTTCTCCCCTGAGTTTTTCACCCATGAATGGTGAGATTAGACCACCAAGATTGGAACCGCCGCCTGCACAACCGATGATGATATCCGGCTTGATACCAAACTTTTCACATGCAGCCTTAGTCTCAAGGCCGATTATAGACTGATGCAGAAGGACCTGATTCAATACGCTGCCTAATTCATATCTGTAACCGGGCGTGCTTGTAGCGACTTCTACAGCCTCAGAAATGGCACATCCAAGAGATCCTGTTGTTCCCGGGAATTCTTCATTGATCTTTCTGCCGATTGCTGTATCCATGGAAGGGGAAGGAGTAACATTTGCTCCATAAGTACGCATGACTTCTCTTCTGAATGGTTTCTGTTCGTAAGATACTTTTACCATGTATACTTTACAATCCAGATCAAAGAAAGAACATGCCATGGATAAAGCTGTACCCCATTGACCTGCACCTGTTTCAGTAGTGACACCTTTTAATCCCTGTGCCTTAGCATAATAAGCTTGAGCAATTGCAGAATTCAGCTTATGGCTTCCGGAAGTATTGTTTCCTTCAAACTTATAGAAAATATGTGCAGGTGTATCTAAAGCCTTTTCCAAGAATATAGCATGGGTCAAAGGTGAAGGACGGTACATCTTGTAGAACTGCTGCACAGCATCAGGAATCGGAATAAAAGGTGTTGTGTCATCCAGTTCCTGTTTGATTAACTCGTTACAGAAAATCGGTTGCATGTCTTCAAACTTTAATGGTTTTAATGTTCCCGGATGAATTAACGGTGCAGGTTTATTCTTCATATCTGCACGGACATTGTACCAGGCGGATGGAATCTCGGATTCATCTAAATACAGCTTGTAAGGAAGGTTGTTGAAATCTGTCATAATACATTTCCTCTCTTTCTTTTTGGGACACAAGCTAAATAAAAAGCTCATGTCCAATCTACAGATTCTGTAGGGACAAGAGCCTTGATTCTCCTGCGGTGCCACCCTAATTGACGTTAAAGTCCACTCATTGATTCGATTGTATGTCTCAAAAGTCCATTCACAAGCCATTATCGCATTCCTCTCAGCAATGGAATACTCTCTGTAAGATAAGAGGGGATGTTACTATTCTTTGTCATCGACAAAAGTATATTAACATTGAATAATGAAAATATCAACAAGATTTTCAAAAATATTGAAAACGATTTCAATGACATAATAGCAATTCAGAATCAGAATGATCAATAGTATAGAAGAATATGATTATTTGTGAAACTATTAACAAATAGAAAAGGTGAGGGAATATAAAGTATATGTACTTGTATGAAATAAAAATAAGATATAAGTACTATGATCCATCAGTAAACAAGACATGCGTAAAAAAAACAGGAATATCTTATTTATAAAAGCTTGTTAGCATATTGTCGAAACAAATACATCTTAAGATATGGATTTAATAAAAAACCAATATTGGTCGATTTAGTCCAAATATGATCACAATAAGACCTGACAATAATACATCCTAAATAAATGAAGCTCTGAGAGAATCAAAAGATGGGCAATTATCCATGAAAAAGAAAAAATGAATCAATCAAAGCCTCACAGAAGGAATGATCTTATATATCAAAAGATAATAATACATACAATAATAAACCGAAATTTCAGTAATTAAAAATCTAAGATGGATATTGAAGCATCTAATTAATCGAATAATGAGTAATACGATGGATTATTATATGCATATAGAAGAGAATAGAAATTAAAAATATAAACCAAGAATGCATGTATTATAGGAAATAAACAGCAAATATCCAGAAATAACGAAATTTGCTATTTACTTCGCATAATGTATGTTATGCGACAAATTCAGCCCTCAAATCTAAGACTAAAAAAACTAAAAAAATCTGCATAAGAGCAGATTTTTGATATAGAAAATACAGTCAGTCTTTTTTATATGAGCTTAAGGCATATTTTGCCTCATCTTGGGTGAATTTACGCGTCTCAGTGAGATATTGATAATAGAAATCTTCATCGTGAGGATATTGTTCTGCATATTCCTTTAAGATGTACAGAGCATTTTCCTTATAGTCGATATCACTGTTCAACGAAGCAAATTCCGCTTCCTCTTTTGTGAATCCGTCCCTTTCTTCACCGGAAAGAAGATCACAGATCTCTGCTGCAGAAAAATGATACTGATTAGAATATTCTTTTGCCTTTTTGACAGCGTTTATTGTCCAGTCATAATCCAGAGCATCCAACGCATTGCGTGATTCATCTTCAGGAAGATTGTCAAACTGGGCTGATGTCATAAGATTATATGCATTTTGTTTGGATAATCCCATTTCATATGCATAATATTTTGCCAGTTCATCCGGATTAAGATCTACATTTTTATCTGTTTCGGCTCTGACATCTTCCGGTCTGAATGTGATAAATACCTGTTCCGGTTTATCATCGGATGAAGCCATTTCATTGTTATCTTCAGATGCTGTAACGACAGTGTCCGTTATACTATTATCGTTTGTCATCTTCTCTTCATGACAACCGGTAAATAAAGAGATCAGTGAAGCCCCCAAAAGCATGCCAAGAAACTTGTTATTTCTGTAATTCATGTTATTCCTCACTTCTAATTTGCAGTTTCGTTCTGAATAATTTATAAATTTTTATCCCTGTCTTTTCCAAACAGATCATCCAATCCATTCGGATGATATTTGTCATAGGCATCAAACATTTGTCTGTTTTGTACATGTGTGTAGATCTCGGTTGTTGAAATGTCAGAATGCCCAAGCATCTCCTGGATGCTTCTTAAATCCGCACCTCCCTGCAGCATGTGTGTTGCATAGGAATGTCTGAGCTTATGAGGCGTAATATGCTTGTTAAAATTCAATTCAACACATTTTCTTTCAAGAAGTCTTTCCACATGTCTCGGTGTGATTTTTCTGCCGAATCTGTTGATAAAAAACAAATTTGTTTTTTGCTTTAAATGAACAGGACGTATAACATCCCTGTATTCCTTCAACAATGCAATGCTGCCATCGGGAATCGGTACAATTCTCTCCTTGTCCCCTTTGCCGAGGATTCTCATCTTACCGGTATCAAGATCCACTCTGTTGATCGTTAACGAGCAGGCTTCCGAAACTCTCAGGCCACAGGAATAAATTGCCTCCAGTATTGCATGATCGAGAAACTGATCTGCATCCGTATGGTCAAAAGAATTCATCAGTCTTTCCACTTCGTTTACGGTACAGAAAACGGGAAGAGATCGTTCCCCTTTGTGTACGGAAAGGTTCAATGAAGGATCTGATTCATCATACATGAATGAAAGATCCTGATGAAAAGAACGAATGGAAGCTGCCATTCTGGAAACGGATTTATGACTCTTATCAAGAATTTGTGAATGAATGAAATCTTCAATCAGATTTCCTGTGATCTCTTCCGTATCGGTAATGCCGTTGTTTTTTAAATAGGCAAGATATTGTGAAAGATCACTTTCATAAGAAGAAATCGTATTTTGGGATTTTGCTTCATTCATCTTTAAATGAACAAGATACTTTTTTAATGCAAGATCCAGCTTCATGAAGTTTTTCCTTTCATGATTGTGCTTGCCCTTACAAAAGAATGCGTACCAAGCATGCTGTTTAAATCCTTGATAATCGAATCTGTTTCTTCTTTTTCAGCTTCTTCCATGTTAAACAGGTTAATCTGTTCTGCCAGCTCGCTTTCTCCGGCAAAATCAGATACGGATATACCCAATAAACGTACCGCCTCCCCTTCATCCCAGTTTTCATCAAACAATGTCATAGCGTTGACAAACAAATCATCTGATCGCCATAAAGCAGAAGGAAGCCGCATTGTGCGGTTGGCATTACGGAAATCGTAATAGCAGATTCTTATGGAAAGAGAATGACCGGCAATTCTTGAATCATGCAGGCGTGAAGAAAGCTTTTTGGCTAAGATGCGCATCTGGCCACGCAATTCATCATAATCTACTACATCTTCAAGGAATGTCTCGGAAACTCCCATCGATTTACTGTCATATTCCTTTACAAGAACACGGTTGTCATACCCGTTTGCCTTGCGGATGACTTCATCTGTATTCTTGCCGAAGATCGGTTTTAATGCATCCATATCTTTGAAATTGGCAAGATCGCCGATGGTATGAATATTCATCTCTTCTAACAACGGCAGTGTCTTTGCACCTACACCACGCATTTCCTTAATATGCAGCGGCCACATTTTATGTGGTACATCGCGTATTCGTAAAACAGTTATACCCATCGGTTTCTTCATATCACTGGCCATTTTTGCCAGAAACATATTCGGTCCTATACCTACCGAACAGGGAATCCCTACTTCCTTCAATACCCTCTTCTGGATATCCCAGGCAAGATCAAGAGGCTTTTCATATTTCATGATCACCTCTGTCATATCCGCATAGCATTCATCAATTGAGGCTTGTTCCACTTCATCGGTATAGGATTTGATGATGCCGATGAAAATATGGGACAGTTCGCTGTAATAATGATAATGACCGGAAATAATAATTAAATCCCTGCACAGTTTTTCCGCTTCGGAAATCGGCATAGCACTGTGAATGCCGTATTTTCTGGCTTCATAGCTTGCCGTCGATACGACACTCCTTCTGGTATGGCCCGATACGACAAGCGGTTTTCCCTTGAGCTCAGGGTCCAGAAGAACTTCCGCATTAGCAAAAAATGCATTCAGATCAATATGAAAATAGACCCTGGACATTATTTGCGGTTCCTTTCCAGAAGTTCACCTGCTGCTTTTTTGGAAGCTGCAGTAATCTCGCCACTGGCAATCAAAGCCAGCTGTTCTATCCGTTCGGTTTTATTGAGTTTTTTAACAGATGTATGCGTACGCTCTCCGTCTACGGATTTGGCGACAAGATATTGTTGATCTGCACATGCAGCAACCTGTGAAAGATGGGTTACGGAGAATACCTGGCAAGAACCGCTTAACTCCTGCATCTTTTTACCGATTGCAGTCGCAACGGGTCCGCTGACACCGGTATCGATTTCATCGAAAATGACTGTTCCGATACCCTGCAGGTTTGTAAAAATCACTTTTAAGCCAAGCATCAAGCGGCTGATTTCGCCACCGCTGGCAGTCTTGGTCAATGGCTTTAAAGATTCGCCTTTATTCATCGAAACAAGAAATTCAATTTTATCAGAGCCTGTGGATGATGGAGAAGATTCTTTGATTTCTGTTTTAAATCTTGCATTTTCCAGCATCAATCCTTTTAGATGGGATTCAATTTCCAAGTCCAGTTTCAATGCACCTTTTTTACGAATTTCAGAAAGTATAGAAGCCTGTCTTTGATACGCATCAAATGCTTTCTGAATCTTTTTGTCGATCTTTTCCAGATATTCCTGCTTATGGGTCATTGCCTCAACACGCTGTACAAGACTGTCATGTTCTTCCAGGATGTCGGAAATGTTATGACCGTATTTTCTCTTTAGCTTTTGAATCAGATAGAGCCTTTCTTCCACAGCGTTGATATCTTCCTCACTCATTTCGAAGCCTTCAAAAATATCCCTGATCTGATCCATTGCATCAGTCAGGTTATAGTAGGAATCGTTGACGGTATTTTGTATTTTTTCGATCTGTTCGCTGTCATCGAGATTCTGTACCATCTTATTCAGATCATAGAATCCTTCGGATAGGCTTTCATCATACAAGGAAAGAATATTACTGAATTTTTCGAGTGAATTCTTAAAGGTACGGTATTCCTTTTCCTTTTTCTGTAATTCTTCCTCTTCCCCTTCTTTTAATTCCGCCTCTTCAATTTCATTGATCTGATAGCGGAAATACTCCAGATCATTTTCATTATAGGTATCCTGTAATGCTTTTTCTTTTTCGATGGTTAAAGCATGATAGGTATTATACAATTGTGCACATTGAGAAACTTCTTTCTCATTCTTCAAATAGCGGTCAAGAAGGTGTAAATGATTGGAAGTATTCAAAAGATAGGCATTATCCCTTTGCCCATGAATATCAATCTCATACTTCAAACATTCCCTCAGTAAAGACAAGGTTGCGATACGGTGATTAATACGCACGGTAGATTTGCCGGAAAGGTTGATTTCCCTTGTAAAGGTTGTATCTTCATCACAATCAAAACCGGCATCCTGTAATACGTTGTATGCATAAGAACCTTCATCTAACGTGAAGGTTCCCTCAATAATCGCTTTTTCTTTTCCGGTTTGAATAAATGACACGCTTGCCCTGTCTGCGCAAAGCATGTTTATGGCGTCAATTAAAATGGATTTTCCTGCACCGGTTTCACCGGTGAAAGCACTGAATCCATTTGTAAAATCAAGACTTAATTCATCAATCAAAACAAAGTTTTTAATATATAAGTGTTTTATCATAGTTCACTTTCTTTTATCATCTGATCTGCCAGATCCATCACGGTATTCAAGTCAATACCGATATCCTTGCGAAGCTGTCCGTTTGTGCCTTGTTTGACATACATATCGGAAATGCCGAATGTCTTCATATTGATCTGCAAGCCTTTTTCGTTTGCATAAAGAAGTATTGAAGAAGAAAGTCCGCCTGCCTTCATGTCTGTTTCATAGACGATCCATTTCATATTTCTCTGTGCCAAGAGATCAATGCAGTTTGTATCAATCGGTTTGAAGAAACGTGCATTGACCAGTGTAATCGGAAGATGATTTACTTTGATCTTCTCTTCTATTTTTCCAACCTCTTCCCCATAGGTCATAATCAATACGCGATTTTCAGGAGCGTCATGCAATACTTCCCAAGTGCCGACCTCTATTTCTTCTATGCCTTTTTCATCTTTGACAATGCCTTTCGGAAAGCGAATCGCAAAAGGATGCTTCTGCCCGAAAGCTGTTTTCAACATGCTCTTAGCTTCCCTTGCATTTTTAGGCTGTGCAAGGATCAGATTGGGCAAAGGTGAAAGGATGCCTACATCAAAAACGCCATGGTGTGTTTCACCATCTGCACCGACTAGACCTGCCCTGTCTATGCCTATCACAACAGGAAGATCCATGCGGCATATATCATGATTGATCTGATCATAGGCACGCTGCAGGAAGGAACTGTACATCTCCAGATACGGTCTTTTCCCCGAAATGGCCAAACCGGCCGCAAAGGTTGTGGCATGTTCTTCGGCAATACCGCAATCAAAACTGCGGTCCGGAAATCTGGCAAAAAAGTTCTGCAGTGAGCTTCCGTAAATCATTGCAGGTGTCAAAGCAACAATATCCTTGTCTTTTTCGGCCATCTGTGCAACCGTATCACTCATCAGCTGGCTCCAGGATTTGTATCCTGCCGGAACATCTGTTAACTGTTTTCCGGTATCGATCATAAACGGGCCAACACCATGCCAACTGCCTTCATGATCCATTTCACATGGCAGATATCCTTTACCTTTTTTCGTCAGAACATGAATAACAATCGGTCCTTCATGATCCTTTGCCACTTCGAGAACCTGAATCAGGTCCCTGATGTTATGACCGTTGACCGGGCCAAGGTAATCCAGATTGAATTCTTCAAAGATGCCGCCATCGATAACTGCTTCCTTTAAGGTATCCTTAAATGCCTTTAAATTGGAATACACAGCTTCACCCAAAGAGTTGCTGCGCAGGCTTCTCTTTAAGCCGGACTTGAGATTGTTGTAACCTTTGGAGGAACGCAAACGCGAAAAGCCGGAATTCAAAGCACCGACATTTTTGGATATGGACATGTTGTTATCATTAAAGATAATAATAATATTTCTCTTTTCGGATCCGATTTCATTTAAAGCTTCCAAAGCCATGCCGCTTGATAAAGCGCCATCTCCGATAACCGGTACAATGGCATAATCCTTATGATCCAGATCTCTGGCTACCGCCATGCCCAGTGCCGCACTTAAAGAAGTAGAACTGTGTCCGGCCTCCCATACATCATGCACGCTCTCGCACCTTTTTTCAAAACCGCTTAAACCGTTGTATTTTCGAAGTGTTTTAAATCCCTTTGCCCTTCCTGTAAGGATCTTATGCGTATAACACTGATGTCCTACGTCAAAAAACACTTTGTCGTAAGGTGAATTAAAAACATAATGCAGCGCGATTGTTAACTCAACAACACCGAGATTGCTGGCGAGATGACCACCGGTTTTGGCAATATTCTGAATCAGAAACTGGCGTATGTCATAAGCAAGATCATTCAGCTCATTCAAATTCAATGACTTTAAAAATTCCGGGTTTTGAATCTCTTCAAGATACATAAACACTCTCTCCTATTTTTTACGTGTTTGAATCCGGTCAATTAAACCAATCATCTCTTCTGATTGGAAATGATCCAGATTTCCGATCAATTCTCTCCCCTTCTCATACAGTGTATTCATCATGCACTCAGCTTCATTTTCCCCTAATAAGCTGACGCTTGTTACCTTATCATTTCGTATATCGGAATTGCTCTTGCCGAATTCCTCCGGACTTAAACGGATATCGAGAATATCATCCTGGATCTGGAATGCCAGTCCCAAAATATTTCCGATTTCATGCCATTTTTCGATATCTTCATCATGTGAAGCAAGTACCGCTGCGATCATTAACGGTGCACTCAGCAGGCATCCTGTTTTCAGATGATGGATATTTTGCAGTGCTTCCCAATCGGTGATGCCCTGAATCTCATTGATATCCAGATCCTGTCCCAATACCATTCCGTTTGGCCCTGCCATTTCTGCAAGAATCTTTGCAGCCTTAACAACCTGAAGCGGTTGGGCACCTGAAGATAATGCTGTTTCAAATGCATATGTCAATAAGCCGTCACCGGCAAGAATCGCCGTAGCTTCATCAAACTGTTTGTGGCAGGTTGGTCTTCCTCTTCTTAAATCATCATTGTCCATTGCCGGCAGATCATCGTGAATCAAGGAATATGTATGAATCATTTCGATTGCACAGGCAAACGGATCTGCGATACTCTCATCAAGGCCATAGCCCTTTACGGCAGTATATAAAAGTACCGGACGGATTCGTTTTCCTCCTGCAAGAAGAGAATACGCCATAGCTTCCTTGACTTTGCCGTTTTCAATCAAATCGAGCCGGCTGTTTAACACATCATCAATTCTCATTTTCTTCACCGTTTTTTTCTATCAGATCATTGACTTTGGTTTCAAATTCATTCAGCTTGCTGTTGCAGGTTTTGACAAGATTCAAACCTTCCTCAAAGAGCTTGATGCTCTCATCGAGCGTTTTCTCATTTCCTTCCAATTCCTGAACAATCTCTTCCAGACGTTTCATATTCTCTTCAAATGTCCGATTCTCTTCCATTGTTATTCTCCTTATCGTATATATTGGCATATACAGTTCCATCAGATAAGCGGATGGATATGTTATCATCTACATTGACTTCATTCACTGAAACCAGAGCATGACCTTCTTTCATGGCAATGCTGTAACCTCTTGATAAAATCTTGAGTGGCGAATATGCATCCAGTAAAGCTGCACTTTGTGCTAGACGCTTCTGATTGTCATTCAGCGGAAGCATAATATTGCGCTTTAATGCTTCTTCGGAAACAGATAAGTCATTCTGTGCCATGACTCTATGATGCTTCATTGCCTGCAGCATGCGAGTTTCACTCAGTTGCAGAACAGATTGAATCTGATTTGTATTGGCATGCATCAATCTTTCAAAACGTTGAAAAATTTTCTGCATGCCGACTCTTTCACGGTCTGCCCGTACGGTAAAATGCATCAGTTTTTCACTCATATAATCAAGATGCATGACTTTTTCAGCTATCATCCTCTGCGGATCGAGCAGTACAGGATGATTCTCCATGCGTTGCTGCTGTTCACGGGCATTCTTCAGCTTATGGTTGATATCCGTTTCCAAAACAACACGGTAATGATGCAGCAATGCCTTTACTTCATTGATATCCGGTACAGCGGCTTCCACGGCACCGGTTGGCGTATTTGCACGTAAATCTGCCACATAATCCGCAATCGTAAAATCAATTTCATGGCCGATACCGGTAATCACCGGTGTCTTCAGATCATAAATGCATTTGGCAAGTGCTTCATCATTGAAACACCATAGATCCTCCAAAGATCCTCCACCTCGCACTAGAAGGATGACTTCATGCCCGTTATTGTCTGCTTTCTGCAAAGCTTCGATAATCCGTGGGGACGCATCCATACCCTGTACAGGGCATGGGTATTCATACAGCTTGGCTACAGGCCATCTCTTCTTCAGGGTAATTAATGCATCCTCTCTTGCGGCTGTATTGTTTCCTGTTACCAATGCAATATTCATCGGATACGGCGGAATAGCCTTTTTATGTGCAGTGTCGAAATACCCTTCTGCAGAGAGTTTCTTTTTCAATGCTTCAAGACGCAGATACAGATCACCAATACCGCTGGGCTGCATGGCCGAAACAAGCATCTGCATTCTTCCTTCGGATTCATAAACCGTCACATCGCCCTTTAAAACAACCTTATCCCCGTTTTTCACATCAAAGGAAACACGGCGGTTTGCGGAAGAAAACATGACACATGGCAGACTGGCTTTTTCATCCTTAATGGAGAAATACCAGTGTCCGCTATAGGGCTTTCTCAGGTTGGAAATCTCACCTTCGATCATCACGCCGTGCAGAACCGGATCAGAATCCAGATATTCCTTAAGGTAATGCACAAGCGTGCTTACAGGAACAACTCTTCTGCTCATATGACATCCAGCACACTGTTGATCAGCTTATATGTATCCTTGTCACAGTATTTTTTTGCCATGCGGATGGCTTCGTCAATAATGACGGCAGCATTAACCTTTTTCAAGTCAAATTCCGCACAGCCGTTCAGCAGAATTGCTTTTTCGATACAGCCAAGACGTGAAAACTTCCACCCTTTCTTGATCACTGTATCGATATAACCTGCATAACGTTCTTCATTTTCAACTGCTGTATGAACGATATCAGTAAAATATGGATCAACTTCTTCAAATTCAGAAAAACAATCTTCGATTAATTCCTCCACATCACGATGAATCAGCAGATACTGATAAACCGCAAACATCGCTTTTTCTCTTTGTTCGTGTCGTTTCATTTTAAACTCCTGTATAGTATTTTATCATGTTTGTTTGTTTCTTGAAAACCATATTTGCTTGTTCTAAAATAATGGCATATGAAAAATACAAATATTTTACATAAGCTGACAGGACATCTGTCAACCGTCAACCATCATCGTATGGAAGTGATGAAAAACTGCTTTGCCTGCGGATTGTATGCACAGGGCCTCATGCATGACATGTCCAAATACGAACCGACGGAATTTCTTGTATCAGTTAAATATTTCCAGGGATACCGTTCACCTTATAACTATGAGAAAGAGCTATATGGATACTCCATGGGATGGCTGCATCACAAGGGAAGAAACAAGCATCACTGGGAATACTGGTATGACATGATTGAAGGAAAATGGGTTCCCATTGAAATGCCCTATCCGTATCTGATTGAGATGGTTTGTGACCGTGTTGCTGCATGCAGGATCTACCAGAAGGAAAAATATACAAAGAGCAGCGCTCTGGAATATTTCCTGAGCAGAAATGACCGTTTGTATATGCATCCGGAAACCGCAAGACAGCTGGAAGAAATATTAAGAGATATTTCCATCAGAGGCGAGGATGCAGTTTTTCATGACATTAAACAAAAGATGGCAAGCTATAAAGCTATGAAAACCACAGGATGACTGTGGTTTTCTTTTTTACTGATTAAATGAATTTTCACTTGTTGTGTGTGTCTTGACGATGACATCGTGAGCACCGCCTTCCACAATGCTGGTAGCTGAAACAAGTGTAAGCTTGGCATTCTGCTGCAATTCAGGAATGGATAATGCACCGCAATTGCACATCGTGGATTTGATCTTGTAAACCGTCATGGTGACATTGTCTTTGAGTGTTCCTGCATACGGAACATAGGAGTCAACACCCTCTTCAAAGCTCAGCTTGTCTTTGCCGCCAAGATCATATCTCTGCCAGTTTTTCGCACGGTTGGAACCTTCGCCCCAGTATTCTTTGACGATGGATCCGTTAATGGTCAGCTTTCCACCAGGTGCTTCTTCAAAGCGTGAGAAATATCTTCCCAACATCACGAAATCAGCACCCATTGCAAGAGCAAGAACAATGTGATAATCGTATACGATACCGCCATCGGAACAGATCGGCACATAAATACCGGTTTCCTCAAAATATTTGTCACGTGCTTTTGCAACTTCAATGACCGCTGTAGCCTGGCCTCTGCCGATTCCCTTTGTCTCTCTTGTAATACAGATGGAACCGCCGCCGATACCGATTTTCACAAAGTCGGCACCGTTTTCTGCAAGATAACGGAAACCTTCTTCATCCACAACATTACCGGCACCGATCTTGACGGAATCACCATATGTTTCCCTGACAAAACGCAATGTTTCAGCCTGCCATTCAGAATAGCCGTCTGAAGAGTCAATGACAAGGCAATCCACACCGGCTTCTACCAGGGCCGGAATTCTTTCCTTATAGTCTCTTGTATTGATACCTGCTCCGACAAGAAGACGTTTCTCTTCATCCAAAAGCTCATTCGGATGTTCTTTATGGGAATCATAATCCTTACGGAAAACAAGATACTGCAGTCTGTCTCCATCATCCACAATCGGAAGCGTATTCAGCTTGTTTTCCCAGATCAGATCATTGCATTCACTCAATGTATTCTTATCATTGCCGACAATCAGCTTTTCTCTTGGTGTCATGAATTCAGATGCTTTGGTATCAAGGGATATTCTGGATAAACGATAATCTCTGGATGTCACAAGTCCGATGAGTTTTCCGTTAGCTGTACCATCTTCCGTAACAGGCATCGTGGAATGGCCTGTCTTCTCGAGAAGATCAAGAATTTCACCAACGGTTGTATCCGGTGTGATGTTGGAATCACTGATGACAAAGCCGGCTTTATAATTTTTAACCCTTGCAACCATAGCTGCCTGAGACTGAATGGATTGTGATCCGAAGATAAAAGACATTCCGCCTTCCTTGGCAAGCGCAACACCGAGCTTATCGCCGGAAACCGACTGCATGACTGCACTGACCATCGGGATATTTAAAGACATGGATGGCTGTTCGCCTTTTTTGAATTTAACAAGTGGTGTCTTTAATGAAACCGATGTTGGAACATTCTCTTTTCTTGTCAGTCCGGGTACAAGCAGGTATTCACTGAATGTATGGCTGGGCTGATCGTAATATTTTGCCATTTTTCCGCCTCCTTTTTGTAGATTTCTAAGATTATAACTAAATAAACTATTAAAGTAAAGACTTGAACGTGATATAATCCTAAAGATAAAAAGGGGTTTGCGTATATGAAACTTAAAAACAGTTATTTTTTTACTTTACGTGAAAATGTGAAAGATGAAGATTCTGTCAGTTCCAACATGCTCGTCAGAGCAGGCATGATCAAAAAGAGTTCTGCCGGAGTCTATATGATGCTGCCGATGGGCTACAGAGTCCTGAACAAAATTGAAACCATTATCCGTGATGAAATGGAAAAGGCCGATTCACAAGAGCTGCTGATGCCGGCTTTAATCCCTGAGGATGTTTACATCGCTTCCGGCAGAAGAGCGGGATTCGGCAATTCCATGTTTACATTAAAAGACCGCAAGGGACAGACATATTCCCTCGGCCCTACACATGAAGAATTGTTTGTGCTTGCTGCTAAAATGCAGATCCGCTCCTATAAGGATATGCCGTTTTCCCTGTATCAGATGCAGACAAAATTCCGTGATGAACCCAGACCTCGTTACGGCTTAATCCGTGTCAGAGAGTTTGTCATGAAGGATGCATATACATTCGACAAGGATGAAGCAGGTCTTGACATTGCTTACCAGAAGCAGTTCAACGCTTATAAAAATATCATGGACCGTCTCCATCTGACATACAAGATCGTCAGAGCCGATACAGGCGTCATGGGCGGACTTCTTTCCGAAGAATTTCAGGCAATTACGCCATTGGGAGAAGATGTCATCGTCTTATGCGATTCCTGTGATTTCTCTTCCAATCTTGAAGTAGCTGCATGCGTGCCGCAGAAAGCCGAACAGGAAGATCACAAGGAAGAAATGACACTTGTTGAAACGCCTAACAGCAGAACGATCGAAGAGGTTACAGATTTCCTGCAAAAAGATGTTAAGAAATTCGTTAAGACATTGATCTACAATGTTGACGGAAAACCGGTCGCTGTCATGGTCAGAGGTGATCGTGATGTCAATGAAACAAAACTCAGGAAATTACTCAATGCAAACGAAGTTGATCTTGCAGAACCGGAAATGGTTGTGGAAGCAACCGGTGCACAAGTAGGTTTTGCAGGACCTGTCGGCATCAAATGCCCTGTTTATGCGGATGAAGAAATCCTTTCCATGCAGAACTTCATCGTTGGTGCAAACCAGACCGGCTATCACTACACAGGTGTCAATCTCTCCGATTTTACATTGACGGGAAGCGGAGATCTCAGAAATATCCAGGAAGGCGACATCTGCCCATGCTGCGGCGGAAAAATTCATTTCGCCCATGGCATTGAAGTAGGAAATACATTTAAGCTTGGAACGAAGTATTCCGAGTCAATGAATCTGCAGTATCTTGATTCCAACAACCAGCTGCAATACGTATGGATGGGATGCTACGGCATCGGACCGGCACGTGCAATGGCTGCCCTCGCTGAACAGAATGCCGATGAAAACGGCATCAACTGGCCAAAGGATCTTGCTCCATACCAGGTGGCTATTGTTGTCATTTCCATGAAAGATGAAGAACAGGTCAGAATTGCCAATGAACTGTATGATGCATTACAGGCTTCAGGCATCGATGTCATCATGGATGACCGTGATGAGCGTCCGGGTGTCAAGTTCAAGGACATGGACTTAATTGGTATTCCTTTCCGTATTACCGTAGGAAAAGGTATCAAAAACGGCGTTATCGAATTCAAGGAAAGAACCGGTGAAAAACAGGAGCTTTCCATTGAAGAAGCTGTTGATCAGATTGTCTCCATCGTTAAAGCATAGAAAAACTCACCTAAGTGAGTTTTTTTTATAACAGTTTTTCAATGCATGCACTGACATCTTTCATGGATGCAGTCGGTTCAAACCTTGCCACAACATTGCCTTCCCTATCAACAGCGAACTTTGTAAAGTTCCATTTGATGTCAGATGTCGTCTTATAATCCGGATGGAATTTCTTCAGCATCTTATCCATTGCCAATGCTTTCATTCCCTTTCCGAATCCTTCAAATGTTTTCTGTGACTTCAGATAAGTGAATAACGGTAGTTCGTTTTCACCGTTTACATCAGACTTTTTAAACTGATCAAACTGTGTCTTGTATTTCAGCTGACAGAATTCATGCACTTCTTCATCAGTTCCCGGTGTTTGTCCCATGAACTGGTTGCAAGGAACATCAATGATCTCAAAACCGCGGTTATGATATTTTTCATACATCTCTTCGAGATCCTTATACTGTGGCGTAAAACCGCATCCCGTAGCTGTATTGACAACAAGTACGACCTTTCCTTCGTACTCTTTTGTAGAAACTTCATCACCTTTTCTTGTAGGCAGAACATAATCGTAAAAGCTCATTTTTTTCTCCTTATATTTATTACAATTATATTTTATCAAATATAAATAGGATGTCAATAAAAAAGATGGAAGATTTTCCATCTTTTATAATCGGTTGACAATCTGTTCAGCTTCTTCGAGCACTTTCTCAAATTTCTTTAAAGCTGTTTCAATCGGTGCCGGTGTATTCAGATTGACGCCGGCATGGATTAATTCATCTACAGGATATTCGCTTCCTCCCATTGACAGGAATTCAAGATAATTCTGCAGAGCCCCTTCACGGCCTTCTAAAATGCCTTCTGAGATGGCAACAGCACTGCAGTACCCCGTGGCATAGACAAATACATAGAACGGCATATAGAAATGCGGGATTCTGGACCATTCATATTTGACTTTGTCATCAAAGTCCAGATTTTCACCATAATAGAAACGAACCAGTTTTTCATATAATGCATTCAGGGCTTCTCCGTTCAGGGCTTCCCCTCTTTCACACATTGCATAAGCTTCCTTTTCAAATTCAGCAAATTTTGTCTGACGGAATACGGTTCCCTTGAAGCCTTCCATATACTGGTTTAACAGTGCCAGACGAATCAAAGGATCTGTTTCTTTGGAAAGAAGCTGCTCGATCAAAAGATTCTCATTGACCGTAGAAGCAACTTCCGCAACAAACATCGTATAGGAAGCATATTGTGCAGGCTGAGTATGATTGGTATGCCAAGTATGCAGGGAATGTCCCATTTCATGGGCAATGGTAGATACGCTATCCAGTGTACCTGTAAAATTGGTCAAAATATAAGGATTGGAATCATAGGTTCCTGAAGAGAATGCACCGCCTCTTTTTCCGGCATTAGGATATACATCGATCCAGTGATTATCAAATGCACTCTGTACGATTTTTACATAATTTTTGCCAAGCGGCTTCACTGCATCCAGTACGAGCTTCTGTGCTTCTTCATATGTATATTTCTGATGGATATCCTTGGCTAAAGGTGCATAGAGGTCATAATAATGCAATTCATCTACCTGCAGTATTTTTTTTCGTAATGCAACATATCTGTGCAATAAGCCGATATGCTTGTGAATGGTCTCAATCAGGTTCTCATATACGGATAAAGGAATGTTGTCATTGGCAAGGGACATGGCAATGCTGGAAGGGAAATGTCTCAGGGAAGCTTCCGCTGTAGCAGCCTTGACACATCCGCTGTAGCTTGCCGCGAAAGTGTTGTTCAAATCGGCATAAGACTGGTAATAGCTTTCAAACGAATTCTTTCTCAGGGTTCTGTCATTGCCGGACTGTAAAAGAATAAAGTTGGAGGAAGAAAGTTTAACATCTTCTCCGTTTTCATCTTTGACATCGGAAAACTTCATATCCGCATCCATTAAGGTTTCGGCCACATTGCCGGAAGCATTGATGGCTTCTGCAAATGAGGCGATGACCCTTTCTTCCTGTGCAGAGAGCGTATGCTTTTTCATTCTGATTTTATTTTCAAGATAGAAACGATACTCTTTTAATTCATCGGAAGCAATGATGGTTTTGAGTGCTTCTTCATCGTTGGAAAGAATCTCAGGCTCGGCAAAAGCGGTTCTTGTCATCATGTCGACATAGATTCCGTAGCTCTTTGCATACATTTCCTGCCCCTTGGAATCACGCGTATCCTCGCAATTGCGCAAGGATGCATATGTAAATACATTTTCCATTTTTCTAGCTGCATCCGTGGAAGCATTCAGAAATGCTTTGATATCCTTGGCATTGTTGAGTTTTCCGGCATAGCCTTCCAATGCATCTGTCAAAGGCTTTAATTCACCGCATGCCTTTTCCCATTCCTCATCATTTGAGAATAATGTGGACAGATCCCACATGTATGCAGGATCCATCTCTTTTCTTTCTTTTAATTCAATCATTCGTTTGCTCCTTATATATTCTTTCTATTTCATCGATCAGTTCCTGAGGCATATTTCTAGGACCTCTGACCGTTACAATGCCGAATTGTCTTAAAACCTTGCGATCAATCAGATTATCATCATACTTGTCCAGTTTTTTGATCCGCATCAGTTTATCCATGCGGATTTTTCCGGTAGGATCACCATCTGTAGGGATGTCGATCCGGGTAATTTTACAGCGATAGCGGATCGAAGAAAACGGTACACCGTAATACATATAGACAATGTCGCCGATCTGATAATTTGCCGATTGTTTCCAATAGATTTCATCTGCAACCTGAAATGCATGATCAAGATCAAAGTACTTCGGGTTTGCAGGTATGAGCCAGATATGGTTTTTCGTTCCATCCACACTTTGCTTACTGGAGCGAATGAGATCATGTATAGTTTCATCATTGACGGTATCGTTCAAGACAATGCTGATCCAGCTTTTCTTGTTCATATGATATGCCGGATAAATGCCTTCTGTTTCGACAAGTTCAGAAATCTTTTGCGGATCTGCCTTCACATTTAATACTTCAATTTTTCCTTCCAGTCCAAGTTTTGATCCGTCGATTTCCCCTAACAGGCCAAACCACTTCTGGTTATCGGGATTGCGTAAAACATCATAGGATTCTTCTTTGGCAAAAGGATGATCCGGAACAATCCGATACTCCTGCTCAATCCAGTCAACAATCCTGTTTGTCTGATCATAAATGTACGGCACATCATAAAAGCATTGTTCACGGATTTCTTCGAGCAAAGTGACATAGGCATCCTTGACTTTTGCCGCAAAAGAGCCAAGATTCTCCTGCAGCCTGAAAGCGATATATTCTTCCTCGGCAAACGGATCGTAAACTTTACCGATTATCTTCCCCTCTTGAATCCGCAATATTGCCTGCATACCGGTACCGGGCAGATCTTTCTCAAGAACGTATGCATCGTTTTGTTCCATAAATCCGTATGGCAGAAGTTTCTTTATATCAGCTTTTTTCTTGAGAAACACTTCATTTTCAATACTCATAAAGACCTCGGTTACTATTGTATAATATTTTTCATTCAGTTTCATTCATATTTCTGTTATACTTTTGCGGTGGAGGATTGCTGACATATGAAAAGAATGGCTTTTGATTCCAAACAATACCTTTCCCTGCAGAGGGACAAGATTCTGGAAAGAATTAACATGTTCAAGGGAAAACTGTATCTGGAGTTTGGCGGAAAAATGTTTGAGGATTTTCATGCTTCCCGTGTTCTGCCGGGATATGATCCCAACAACAAGATCAAGCTTCTGACGGAACTGAAAGATCAGGTAGAACTGATCATCTGTATCAACGCCAACAATATCGAAAACACGAAGTCTCGCGGAGATCTCGGCATCAGCTATGACCAGGAAGTTTTGCGACTGGTTGATGCACTTCGTGCCATGGATCTGTTTGTCGGATCTGTTGTCATCACGCAATATGCCTACCAGCCTTCGGTAGATGCATTCAGACGGCTGCTGGATAACAGTGGCATCAAATCCTATCTGCATTATCCGATCAAGGGATATCCGACAGATGTGGATTATATCGTCTCCCCCCAGGGACTTGGAAAAAACCAATACATTCAGACGGAAAGAAATCTGATTGTTGTTACAGCACCGGGTCCGGGTTCAGGCAAAATGGCTACATGTATCTCACAGCTGTATCATGATGCTGCAAAAGGCATTACTTCCGGTTATGCAAAATTTGAAACATTCCCGGTATGGAATCTGCCCCTGCATCATCCGGTAAACCTGGCTTATGAAGCTGCGACTGCAGATCTTGATGATATCAACATGATTGATCCATATCATCTTGAAGCTTATGGCGAAACGGCTATCAACTACAACAGAGATATCGAAATCTTCCCGGTATTAAACCGTATTATCAAAAAAATCCTCAACGAATCTCCTTACAACTCCCCTACAGACATGGGAGTCAACATGGTCGGTTACTGTATCACCGATGATGAAGCAGCTTGTGAAGCCGCTAAGGAAGAAATCCTGAGAAGATATTATAAGACACTGTATGATGTCAAAGCGCAGAAAGTCAGTGAATCCGCAATCCAGAAGATTGAATTCCTGATGAATGATCTTGGCATCTCTCCAACAGACAGAATTGTCACTTTGAAAGCCAGAAACAAAGCTCATGAAACCGGCGAGCCGGCAATCGCTTTGCAGTTGACAGACGGCAGAGTCGTTACGGGAAAAACATCTTCCCTGTTCGGGCCTTCCGCAGCGGTTATTATTAACGCCATCAAGGCATTGGGCGAGATCCCAAAAGAAACACATCTGATTGAACCGGAATTTGTTACACCGATACAAAACTTAAAAGTGAACAGCTTGGGAAATCACAATCCCAGGCTCCATTCCGATGAAGTCCTGATTGCTTTGGCATTAATCACAAAAACAAGTCCGACTGCTGCCAAAGCCATGTCACAGCTCAACAAGTTAAGAGGTTCCGAAGCACATTGTACCGTTATTCTTCCGCAAGAGGATGCTGAAGTCTTCCGCAAGCTTGGTGTCAATGTCACATTCGATCCGGTATACCAGCAGAAGAAACTGTATCATAAGAAATAAGAGAACGAATCAATCGTTCTTTTTTCTTTTGCATGGTATCATATACATATGAATGAAATAAACAAAACCCTTTACATTCCTTTATACGGAAAAGCAAAAGTCAGCAAACAGAATATGATTTTAAAGGATCCTTATGCAGAAAAGATATGGGAAAAAGAATCATTTCCCATTCATGGCAAATCCGCATCAAAATGGCTTGCATATAATATGGCAATGCGTGCCCGTGTATTTGATGAGTGGACTGACAAGATGTTAACAGAGTATCCCGATGCGATTATTTTGCATATCGGCTGTGGTTTAGACAGCAGGTGCATGCGTATTAAACAAAGTTATAAAAAATGGCTAGATTGTGATTTGCCGCAAGTGATAGATATACGAAAAACGTATTATGAAGAATCGGATAATTATCATATGATCTGTCTGAATGCTGCCGATGAACAGCAGTTAAATACCCTTCCTTCTGATAATACAGCGATTATTATTCTTGAAGGATTAAGCATGTATCTGACAAATGCACAAATGCATGATTTTTTTAAGGTACTGACTAAAAAGTATGAACATCTGCATGTCTTAATGGATATTTATACAGAATTCGGGGCAAAAGCTTCCAAGTATAAAAATCCTGTGAACGATGTAGGTGTTACAACACTGTACGGCATTGATGATATCGAAGATATCATTCAAGATCTGAATATACATTTTGTAAAAGAATATTCCTTTACGCCTGATGATTTGATTGATGAATTAAAACCAATTGAAAAAATGATTTTCAGAATTCTGTTTACCGGAAGAATATACAGGAAGATTTATCGTCTTACAGAGTTAGCTTCATAAAGAGGAAAATATGATACAGATAAAAAGATGTTCAGGAAATAGAAGAATCTGTCAAAAACATATATTGCACATTCCAAAGCGAAGACAGGAAGTGTTCCATCCCTGACTTCTGGATTAACCCAAAACACAGAAACAAAAGGCTTGGAGCATAAATGCTTTCATACATTAGAACATCTCAAAGCATATGCGCTGAATAATGAATAAAGAGCATGCAATGCGCTATTTACGATCACAGAGCTATTTGGTAAAGCGATCATCGATCCAAGTATGAAAGATATATTCTGATGATGATTTTTAAAACATGAAGCAGTAAAAAAAAGGATGATCAGTCATCCTTTTTGAGTTTTCCTTCAAGAAAATGCTTTCTGCATAAAGCAATATAATCATCATTTGCCCCTAACATGACCTGTGAACCGGTACGGACAATACCGTCTTTATTATATCTTGCATTGCAGGTTGCCTTTTTGCCGCACCAGCATACGGTTTTGATTTCACGGATTTCATCAGCTATGGCAAGCATTCGCTCACTTCCTTCAAACAGGTTCAGCTGGAAGTCGCTTCTTAATCCGTAACAGAGTACAGGCACATTGAGCTGGTCGACAATTTCTGCCAAACGGTCAACCTGTTCTCTTGTCGCAAACTGTATTTCATCGACAATCACCGCATCATATTGCCGGATTTCCTCATCCTTCATGGAACACACTTCGCTCAGCAGAATGCATTCCTTTTCCAGTCCGATACGGGAATGAATGATATTTGCTCCGTCACGTGTATCGATATTTGTTTTTGCGAGCAAGGCCTTCTGTCCTCTTTCGGCATAGTTGTACTCTGCCATCAATGCATTCGCTGTTTTAGAGCTTCCCATTGCTCCGTAATAAAAATATAATTTAGCCATGTTTCCTCCTTAGTATGTTATCAGTTTTTGGATCAGCGGATCCCTTTCCATTAAGCTAATATTTTTATTGTCATCATTCTGTAAGATGATAGTGCCTTCATAGTGGACGATCTTTCTTTCTGTAATTGCCGGATTGCCCTTCAAGTAAGCTCTTCTTACATTTGAAGTAAAGATCTGCAATTCCTTATCCATGTATGTATATGTCCCACAATACTTCGATATGATCTTCTTTGCTTGATTATCCCGGTTCATGTTGATTGCATTCCAGCATTCTCTGACGATGGAAGAGACATCCTGCAGACCGCTATACTTTTTCAGTGCTTCTGTAAAATCACGAACATAAGCTTCAGAAACAGGATACCCGCTGTTATGCATATCATAGACTTCATGAACTTCGGGAAAGGCATAGTTTAGATTTTGATTGTTGACTGCTTTGATCAATTCCGTCAGTTCACTGTGATCGATCGAGCCGTCTATGAATAAATAGTTGCGATATGATGCATGGTAAAAAAGCGGCGGAATGTGCCCGATTACAGAGGATAATTCTTTTGCATTCAACACCGGAAGCAGATTTTGATTGCAAACCTGCAGCAGCTCATTGATCGAGAAAACATGATAAATCCTGATGCATGCATTAATCGAAGAAAGAATCCAGTTTCGTTTTCTCTGAATACCGGAAAATGTGCTTTTCTGTTCTAATACACGCATACGTTGCGAAACTTCTTCCGGAACAATGTATCCTTTTTTCTGAATGTCATGATTCATCATCATGTTCCTGCAATACGAATCCAGAAGGTTTGTTTCTGTTTCATTTGCAGCTTTATAACAATATGATTCGTCCATAACCTTCTGAAACAGTTTTATATCATTTGATTCAAGACAGTAGATCATGTCATCGATTTTTCCATTGCGCATTCTTCTGTCGATTTCGGTTGCAATCTGCCTGCGGCTCATTAACTTCATATCAGGCATCTGCATATCATTTGCAAATCGGAGCAGGCTCGTCCTGCTCATAGTCAGTAGCATTTCAAGATATTTCATGTCATCCTCTTTATCAACGTAATAATCTTACAATATTCTGTCATTTGCGTCATCAGCGATTTCCTAAGAATTCATGAATTCATTGAAAACACTTTGTAATTCCTGCCGGTTTCTCTTATCATATAAGGTATAAACAGGAGGTAACGATGAACTATAGGAAATACATGAAAGTACTTCTTTGCGGGCTGCTGTTAAGCGGATGTTCAAAAAATGATGCATCCCCTTCCGTATCCGCAAAGGAGCAAAAGGAAAAAGAAACCATACTGGAAGATGTGATTGAAGCGACTCCTGCTCCTGCAGATACGCTTGACGGCATGCATCAGAGCATGAAGGATGCAGGTTGTATTTTAGGTACCCTTTTCTTCGGATTTTCCGATTCCTGGGACTATGCAAGTGCAATGAGTATGCTGGAGGATAATATCTTTTCGGATTCCTTTCCGTTTTTAAAGGAAATCGAAGAAGATCATTTTGTCAATGCAGGCGGCTATATGCTTTACCTGGTTGTACCTGAGATGGATGCGGATCTGACGATTTATTCCATTGATGAAAATCAGGAACATACAGAGGAATTATACAAAAACAATGACGGCAAACCGGTTCTTCTTGTTTGCAATGAAATGGATGAGGCAGATATAGAAGTAAATGTAACAAATACAACTGATTCTGTCGTATTCTATCCTCTTGTCGGTGATGATTTCAGATCTGTTCTGTTACCGGATCATGGTGTACTGGATTTCAGTTCAACCGCCTACTACAGTGAAGCCGGCATGCAGGATTCACTCGATTATATGCGTGAAGAACTGCGCATGGAAGAATCCCTTTTAGGCGCATCTTTCCTGGGATATGTGGAAAAAGCCAGTTCCGCAGATATCAAAGCCCTCTTGGAAAGCAACTATATGGGCATGTTTTATCCGTTCATCTACAATGTGGATACTGCAAACTATATCGATGCAGGCGGTTATGAAGTCTATCTGCTTGTTCCTGTAAGTGATGATACGACAATTGCGATCAATAAAATCGATACCGATAACAATGTTCTTGAAGTCCTGCACAGGGACGAATACGGCAATCCGGTCATACTTGTATGCAATGAAGATGAAACACCGAATACGGTTGTCGAAGTAACCGAAGGTGATCGTACCGTCACTTTCTATCCGATGCTGAATCAAGCTAATGGTTCTCTGTATCTTCCGAATGGCGGCGGGGTCAGTGACTACTCCTACTCTTCCGGAGCAAATGAAGATGCTTTCTTCCTCCAGGCGTGTTTTGACACATTGTATTATGAAGTTGATGAAGTTCAACAGGCCGTAGCTGAAGGAAAAACAATCGAATACTTTGATGAAACAGCTGTTATCGAAGATACCGATTGCATCGTATTTGAACTCGGCACATATGAAGGAGAAGCATTCAAATCCGAAAAAAAATATGCCGTTACAACCGACAGCATGGTTGTTTACCGTCTTGAAGAAAATGGCAGCTATACACAAATCTATAATAAATACCAATAAGAGTGATCATGAAAGTTATCTTTGAAAAACTTCCGCAGAATCTGGAAGAAATGAAAAACTGTCCATACGGCACATTGTCAAAACCGGAATATGCACCTGCATTATTCTTATGTGCCATGATTGTCTATCCTCAAAACAAAGAGGAAGCCTTAAAAATGGTGGAATATCTGAAAGGCCCTGAAGGCTTAAGCGAATATGAAAAACAGTTTCTGAAGGACAGAATGGAGGGCCAGGAATATGTACCGTACAGCTTCTTTGCCGGTTCATCCGTTAAAAACCACTATACACCTGCCCTTCCTTATACCCTCGAATTTGAAACAGTTCCGACAAGTTATCCTGATGAAACACACGCCACTTTGTATATTCGTTCTGCAGGAGCTGATTCACCAAGAAATGCATCGATGCGCCTTAAGCCATCTACCGGGCAGTGGTTTCTCAGCCAGCAGATGTTACTCGCTAATATCAGAATTCCTGAAGATCTTGATCCTTGGGCATAAGAAAAGCGTTCAACTGAACGCTTTTTATAATTGTGCACGATAGCTCTGTAAAGCTTTGGAAATCTGATCCGGGCATGATGTCGGTTTCAGGCCGCACTGAATGCCATTCAATGCTTCAATCACTTCGTCAACTTTTCTGCCTTTCACCAATGAAGCAATGCCTTTGAGGTTGCCGTTGCATCCGCCTTCAACAACCATACTGTCAATGATGTCTCCATCCAGTTCAAAGATAATTTTACGGGAACAGACACCTTTAGGTGTATATTCAAAATGTGTGCTCATTTCTCCACTCTCCTTTTTCCGATGCATTATAACATACTTGGAAAAGATGTACTAATATATTGACCGAAAATCATTTTTATGGTAAATTCCCAATCATGAAAAATACATATTCAATCCATGATTTTACACAAATCACACAGGACAGCCTGAAACAGAATCAGATCACAGAACTGTCCGATATTCAGAAAAAAGCTATTCCCTTTATTGTTGAAGGAAAAGATGTTCTTGTTCATTCCCCCACCGGCAGCGGGAAAACAAATGTCTATCTTTTACCGGTTATTGATAAGCTTGAACCGCAGGGAAATAAAAAGCATTTCGCGAAAGCGATCGTTCTTGCCCCTACACGTGAGCTTTCCCTGCAGATCGCAGACCGGGCAAGAAAACTGTTAAGCAATCGTGAGGGCATCCGTACGACCGTTTTGAGCGGTGGCGTGGATATACAGAAACAGATTCGTATGAATGCCAAAGGTGCGGATATTGTCATCGGTACACCGGCAAGAATTGCCGACCATTTACGCAGACATACCTTGAAACCGAATCAATTGGAAACTCTGATTGTAGATGAAGCGGATATGATGCTGACAATGGGTTTTCTTGAAGATATCAAAAATGTTTTATCCTATCTTCCTGAACATCAGACGATTTTGCTTTCTGCTACCTTTGAAGAAGGAATCAGGGAAATGCAAAGGGATATGATGATTGACCCGGTCATTGTAGAATCTAAAAACAAAGATTTTTTAAAACAGGAAATCGCATTAGAATACATGTTTGTTCAAGGAAACAAGAGGATTGAACCATTGGTCAAGATACTGAACCAGGAACATACAGATGCGATCATCTTCTGCAATACGAGAAATACATCGGACTTTGTCGCAGACATGCTCAGAAAGAACGGTATTGAAACCTATGCCATCCACAGTGAAATGGATTATGGGGAAAGAAAAAAGATCATGAAGGATTTTGTCTCTCACAAGATCAATGTGCTTGTCGCAACGGATGTAGCTTCAAGGGGCATCGACATTCCTGCTGTAGGATTGGTCATTAACTTTGATTATCCCGATCAATCCAGCTATCTGAAACATCGCATCGGCAGAACCGCCAGAGCATCACGTAAAGGAAAAGCAATTACGATGTTAAAGGAAAACCAGAAAAACAAAATCCGGGAAATACAGAATATCATGGGAATACAACCGAAAAGAAGAGGCTAGCCTCTTCTTTTTAGGTAATAATCCATTACGATTCCGCCGATCCACACCCCGATTGTGTTGAGTATCAGATCATCTATCTCAAATACACCGGTAGAAAAAATCCATTGGGAAAACTCAATGATAAAGGATGTGCATAGACCTGCAAAAGCAACAGTAACAGAGTGATACGGCTTCAGATATCTGACAAACAAACCGAGAGGAATAAACCAGATGATATTGCCGATCAGATAATAAAAGAAAACAGACCATGCATGATTATGGATAAACATCGCATATGTATCAAACAGGGTCAGATTCCATGTACCGTGGAAAAAGCCATCCTTCAGGAAAGAACCCCTGAAAACTGTATATCGTAATAAAACAATCATATAGACTGCAAAAGCTATTTTTACATACTTCTTTTTCATGCTTATGATTATACACATCTTTTGATTCAATTGTGTGAAACTTAAATGAATCATAAAAAAGAATTACGGAATACCCGTAATTCAAATCAATAATTGCTGGACTTGACTTCGAAGTAAGCTTTCGGATGTGCACAAACCGGGCACAATTCAGGAGCTTCCTTTGCAACAACAGTGTATCCGCAATTGCGGCACTGCCATACAACTTCCTCTTCCTTTTTGAAGACAGATTCATCTTTGATGTTGTTGAGAAGCTTTTGATATCTTTCTTCATGTTCCTTTTCGATTTCAGCTACGCCTCTGAACTTTGCGGCAATCTCCGGGAAACCTTCAGCATCAGCTTCTTCAGCAAACTGCTTGTACATTTCTGTCCATTCATAGTTTTCTCCCTGTGCAGCCTGCAGAAGATTTTCAGGTGTATCTTTGATTGCGCCGCCCTGAAGGTATTTAAACCACATTTTAGCGTGTTCTTTTTCATTTCCGGCTGTTAATGCGAAAATGTCTGCAATCTGCTGATAACCGTCTTTTTTTGCCTTGCTGGACCAGTAATCATATTTGTTTCTGGCCATGGATTCACCCGCAAAAGCAGTTTCCAGATTCTGTAATGTTTTTGTTCCTTTTAAGTCTTTCATATTCTCACTCCTCCTTATCTATTATATACAAAAGAATATTTATTTCTACATTTGGATGATAAAAAAGACAACCATTCAGGCAATGTCATTCAGTTAAGGAATGAGCATAAAATCGCCCAAAGAGACTTTAGTCAAAAAAAGGCTAAGGCCTTTTTTTTTGGAAAAA
>CACXCB010000113.1 GCA_902766005.1 uncultured Erysipelotrichaceae bacterium
AATGCAAACACCAGAGCCATAATCTTTCTTATGACTCTGGTGTTAAATAAGCATAAAAAAGTCATAACTTCTGGGTTTATTTTCTTTGATACATAGGTGTGTATCATAAGAAATAAACATATGGAGGAAAATAAAATGATTGTACAGGTAATTGAAGCTAAAGAGGTATTAGGTGAAGAAGGGAACAATAATTCAAAGCTCAAAGTGGCAGCATACTGCAGGGTATCTACAGACATGGAAGAACAAGAGAGTTCTTATGAAGCACAATGCGAGCATTATACTGCATATATTCATTCAAATGATGAATGGATCTTTGCAGGTATATATGCAGATGAAGGAATCAGCGGCACAAGCACAAAAAGAAGAACAGAATTTAAAAGAATGATACATGATTGTGAAGAAGGAAGAATCAACTTAATTCTTACGAAATCAATCAGTCGTTTTTCCAGGAATACATTGGATTGTTTACAATATATACGCAAATTAAAAGCCTTGAATATTGCGATATATTTCGAAAAGGAAAATATCAATACATTGGATGCGAAAGGGGAGGTATTGATAACGATCATGGCAAGTATTGCCCAGCAGGAAAGCCAGAGTATTTCTCAAAATGTCAGAATAGGCATTCAATACAGAATGATGCAGGGAAAGGGAAGATTAAATACATCTTCCTTTATAGGCTTAACAAAAGATGAAGAAGGTAATTTAATTATCATCCCTGAAGAAGCAGATATCATCAGAAGAATCTACAGAGAATATTTAGATGGTTACAGTCCTGCTAAGATATGCAAACACTTGGAAAGAGATGGCATAAAAACCAAGACAGGAAAAGAAAAATGGTATCCATCTACCATTACATCTATCTTAGAAAATGAAAAATATTGTGGTGATCTTCTTCTGCAGAAATACTATACAGAAGATTTTTTAACACACAAAATTGTTAAAAATGAAGGAAAGTTTCCAAAGTACTATATTGAAAATAATCATGAACCGATTATTCCTAAAGAAATATTCCAAAGAGTACAAGAGGAGAAGAAAAGAAGAAGTCATTTCATCAATGATCCGACAGAAATACGATATGGATCAGAGAATATCTTAGAAGGAAGAATCATATGCGGAATATGCAAAAGAACATATAAGAAATGCATGAATGAAGAAGGGGATACTGAATGGTGCTGCTGCAAAAGAAAAATGATTATAAAACATGATGAAATCAAATGCGGTTACAGAACTGTTACAGAAGAAAAATTGTATTCAGTAATCCTTGATGCATTTAACCAATTACCCTTACATAAGGAATATTTAACAAAGAGATGGAATATACTGAAAACAGAGGATGTTTATGATCCATTGGAAAAAGCATGTGTAAATTATCGGATCATGCAGATCTATAATTTGTTAGAATTCATAGAGTTATTGAATGATGAAAAAAGTTTAATAAATGAATATAATCATGCATGTTATGAAGAAAATGAATTCTATCAAAGAACCAAACATAAAATACCTCAGGATATCCTGAAAGAAAGGAAAATCATAAAGATCGATCATCCTTTGCTAACAAGATACCTGAAAAATATTACTGTGCAAAAAGAAGGATATGAAGTAATGTTTAAAGCAGGAATGATGATATTCATTCCTGCAGAATAATGTATCAGCATGAAACTTTTCTGACATTTATGAGTAAGTTTGTTTACATGATTTTAATGAAAAAAATGGCATTGATCCACATATGTATCTATGCTTAAATAAACACATGCATCAATAAAATGATGCTGAAAAAAGAACATCTGAATACGGAGCATGGATATTATAATCTGTGCTAAGGCGGTGGTTCCTCTAAAGCATTTTTGCTGAAGGGGTAGCTCTCCTTCGGCAAATGGATCGGAGGTGATGCTATGGAAAACATTGGTATAATGATTGCAATACTAAGTTTGATACTTACTTCAGTAAGCCTTGGCTTACAATTTGCAACATATATAAATGAATCGAAAAACGATCGCCCTAGCTCCAACAAGTGCGATCGTTAATCGATTGTAATTCTTGAGGAATCACCGTCCAGGTGTTCTTTTCATTTATATTTTAGCAACTCCCTAATAGATGTCAATGCCTAATATGGAATATGCTGATAAAGCAAAAAATGGAGAAATATATAAGCTTGGAATAAGAAAATAATTCTTCAAAAAAAGGCATTGATCCGCATATGTATCTATGCTTAAATAAACCCATGCATCTAATATTAGATGCTGAAAAAGAACATCTGAATACGGAGCATGGATATGATAATCTATGCTAAGGCGGTGGTTCCTCTAAAGCATTTTTGCTGAAGGGGTAGCTCTCCTTCGGCAAATGGAACGGAGGTGATGCTATGGAAAACATTGGTATTATGATTGCGATATTAAGTTTAGTACTAACTTCTGTAGGCCTTGGCTTACAGTTTGCATCATATATAAATGAATCGAAAAACGATCGCCCTACGTCCAACA
>CACXCB010000114.1 GCA_902766005.1 uncultured Erysipelotrichaceae bacterium
TGCGATCCCCATCTATTCCATGGTCGTGGGGCTTGATGCCGAAAACTGGCACGACGATGCGGTGATCATTGCGAAAATTCTGGGACACGAATGAGAAGGAAGTGAACAGGTGAGAGAAAAGTATGGGAATAATCGGGAAGGCGGTCGAAAACGCGGCCAAATCACTTCTGAAAGACGCTGCAATTGCAGCATCAGTTGAGGCTGTTGAGAAGGCTGGCAAAAAGACGAAGCCGATGAGGGACGCATTCGGGAACGCTGTTGATAAAACGCTTAAGGACCGGGAGATCCGGCATCAACAGATGGAAGAAGAATATCTGGCGGGGCTTAGAGGAAATATTTGTCTGTTCATTCAGGTGACCGGATACTCGGGAGATCTGTTCTGCATTACCGATTACAACGGAAGGATAAAGTACTGCGTTAAAGGAAGCTACGGGCGGAGAAGCGGGAAAGCAACACTGCAGCTCATGGATGTGAACAAAGCAATTATCGCTTCAGTGAAAAAAGTTTTTTTAAGCCTTCGTGCACCTGTTATCCATGAATTCCGGCCCGGGGACTATGAGATAAAGACCTATGGAGGCCGAACTGTAACCCTGAAAACAAAGATGACTTCGAACCGTGAACGCTATTATGTCGAACCGTATGGATGGGTCGTTGCCAAAGACAATTTGATGGGAGGAGAATACACACTCATTGATCGGGGCTATAAGGTTGCGCACATATCCAGGAGGCGCGGTTACGAAAAGCCGACGTACATTCTGAGTTTTCAGAACGGGCAGCTCGAATTGATGGCATTAATGATAATGCTGACAGTGATCTGCAGGGAGGATTATCTTCCGGGCAACTTTTCGTGACGGAAAAAAACGATGGGCGTCGGGGGGGTTAAAACCGTATTGCCTTGCTGTGATATAAGTGTTATAATTTATAAAGAACTTCTTTTTTCTTTTTCGAAATGAGATCCTTCGGATCTCTGGACAACAAGCGTTAGTTTGTTGTGCCCGAAAATGAAAAGGGAGTTTTTTTTGTTGCATAAAACTATGGATATGGATACTCGGAAGAACTGCTATTAACAAAAGAAGGAGGGGACTATGTACAAACCATTAATTTACATCTCGTTATCCAAAAGCGGGGACATGAGAGGGGCAGAGCTTTGCGCTGATTGTGTGAACTGCGCATTGAAGTATGACCTGAAGAACTATTTTCTGGAACCGGCTGACTATGATGAAATAGAGCCGGCCGAAAATCCTCTGGAAGATGCGCGCATTACTGCGGAAGAAATCGCCATGGTTGATATTCCAAAGCTTATGTCCGCATGTGCAGATATCCGGGCGGATTTTCTTTGTCCAGATGCCTGCCGTTTCGGTTCAGATGTCTGCAATCTGAGCGGATTTTTCGCCGCAAAATTCCTTCAGCTGGTTAAGATCGTCAAAGCCCGGGAGTTTTATAAGCCTGATATTGTCTGCGAAACAATACTGCATTATCTCGGCATGCGCGGCAGCATTTCCGGTGATACCGGGTTTAAGCATGTGGAAGAGGTCAGTGATATCTTTTATGAATACGTGAAGGATCTTGAGGACTGTGATTACCTGGGACCGGGAGAGGCCAACATCTTCTTCAAATACCACGACTTTCTGCATCTCGGCGGTCTTTGGGGCATGGATTCTTCACTTGATATCTTCCGGGTTTTCCAGGATCTAAATAGCAGATACTCTGATTCTTTTGGGGTTCGTGAGGATGAGTTTATGGAGCTTATGCTGGAAGACTCTGATTGCTCAGAAGAATATTGGAAAAATGTGTATTGTTCCGTAGGATTTGAACTGCCGCAAATGATCCTCAAAGTGCTTCGGAAGGCTGCGCCATGTGTTGGAACCGTATATATGGAGGAGCACATTTGGTCATTAGCTCAGATGGCCATTGAGGAACGCGATTTATCAGCGAAGAGCACTTGCAATGATGTCAGCATGCTCCAGCCGGTTATGTGACAGCTATGCATCTGCCGGATCACTATTCCATACAGATGGGCGCCCGTTTTGCCGGACGCCCGTTTTCCTTTCCATTAAAAGAGATCTCCTGGCGTGTATTGAATGACGCGTTTTGACTTTATAAAAATTTAATATTTGCCTGTTTTTGTACCAAATCCCCTGTTTTTGATTATACGGTACCATGTACCGTACCCGAAAAATAATGTACCAAATTCAGATCGCCAGTTTTCCCTTGCAAATCAAGGGCTGGCGGGGTTTAGTACATCCCTGAAAAAATGTACTAAATCCTCAAAATATACCAAATAAAATAAGGTATTTTTTCGTCCAAATGGGCTTTTCCCGATTATGGGCGTGTTTACAATTTTTAATTCACTGTTATACTTTCAAGAAAAAAATGCGGACAGCCATAGGATGCTTCTTAATGGGTAATAAGGAGGCCATCATGTTCAGATCGCCAAAGTGTGTTTCTTATCTGGAAGACGGAAATGAGACGGCAGCGGAACTTTTTAATGAGTGTGTCAA
>CACXCB010000115.1 GCA_902766005.1 uncultured Erysipelotrichaceae bacterium
TATACTGAATCTCAAAAAGATCTGGAAAGCGACGCCAATACCGACCGTTCTCTCATATGATTTATACTTGCATATTCTAGTGTCAGGCAATTATTCGTCTCCACTCAAATGGCTCGACAAGAGTAGTTGTCTTATCCATATAGCGATTGATTGAGGAGATTAAATGTTCGATTTCAGTATTATCTACTGGTTCTGTTTTACTCAGTGAGAGTATGCCTATCCACGGTTCAATCATCTGTGTCCAACCACTGACGTCGTTTGTCATCTTCACGATGATACCAGATCTCTGGAGAATAGGAGTGATATTCTTCTGCTTATCGCACCAGTAGAAGACATAAAACAATTGTTTTTCCTGACAATTGGCGTCGGTATCTTTTCGCTCCGTCAGGATATCGTTTAAGAAGATTTGGAATGTTTCTTTATCTCCACGCGGAACTTCCTTCATTTGCTCCAAAGATGCCTGAAGCGCATTATCTAAAGAAAGTGGAAAGCCAGATTGTTCAAGTTTGGTCAGGCTTTGGGCCAAACTCCGATTTCTTGTAGTGACATAGCCATATGAGTTTATCCCGGAAAAAGAAATTGAATCAACCTGAACAATCATTCCTGCTTCTTCTTTGGAAAGATACAAGCCAATTGCTTCGATGTAGGCTCTTCCAGGACTTTTTGGTATTTCATGATCCCAGATCGTTGTTTTGGATACAGTCAAATGTTGCTCTTTCAATGCTCTTCTGACTGTGTCACGACTTGTTCCAACTGCATCCGCTAGTGCCTGTGTACTCCATCCACCTACAGGAGGTGTTTCCTTCAGTTTTTCAAGCACCTGGTTACGTGTTTCGGACCCTCTTTTCCCTTTTGGTGTCTTATCGTATAACCCTTCTACTCCATCACTTTCGTATCTTTTTCGCCAATCTGAAATGGTATTGGGGCGAACGCTTAAAGCTTTGGCAATTTGATCACCTTTAGAACCATCCAGAAACATCAAAATAGCTTTGGCACGAATGGTTAAATCAGGATCAGCGAATGGGTTCTGAACAATCCCCTCCAGCTTTATTCTATCGGTTTTGGTGCGTTCTATAAGTGGCTTGTATCGAGACATTCGACATTCTCCATAATTAATGCTTGCAAACAGCACTTGCATGCGATAGAATTAAGTGTAATTATATCGCATGCCGTGCATCGCAGCGCAGTGCAACCTATTATAGTTCAGATTGCTGTCGTTCTGCAAGCCCGGAATCCTATGCTATGTTGCCTGTTTTGGATTGCCATGCTGTGAACAGGCAGCATCAGAAGAATGTGATGACTGTGGAGGAGGAAAACGATGTCTTGTAATGCATCTGCTTATTCTGCTTCTCATACCGCAGAATCCAGTCTGGCATGTCTTGCCATTAAGGCTGTGCTTATGTTTCTTGAAACCATTCTTCCGGAGACTTTCGCGAAGCGAATTGTTGCGGTTATTCTCCTGTCTGTTGATACCCCTGTTCAAAGAATTCAGCGTTTTCTTGATATGGGAAAATCTACGGTATACAACTTGAAAAAGGCGTTAAATAATGCATCATCTGCTGATGAGATAGTCAGTCTGTTCCAAATGAAACCAGGTTGTGGAAGAAAATTGAAAACAGGCAACGTTCTGGATCAGATTAAAGATGAGATTAATCAGGGATTTTATACAAGTCTTCGGGGAATCAAAAAGATGATCGAGGATAAATATGGAGTCATACTGTCTATTGCAACTGCGCAACGAATAATGAAAAGACTGGAGATCAAACGTTTAAAAGCGGCGTCTCTTCCAGCAAATGCAGAGCCTTCTCTCCAGGAACAATTCTACAACGATACTATGAAACCGCTCATGAAAGATGCGCAGGAGAACAAACTCGCTTTGCTCTTTATGGATGGGTCTCACTTCGTCATTGGATGCGAATATCTGGGTTATGTCTATGGATCTTTGCGACGTTTCGTTCGTAGTCTCTCCGGACGACAAAGATACAATGTTCTTGGTGCTATAGACTATGTGACCAAGAAGGTCCATACAGTCACAAATACGAAGTATATTACTGCTACGCAGGTTATAGAAATGATGTATAAGCTTACGTATTTCTATGGAATTGAAATGCCAATTCGCATCGTTCTCGATAATGCGCGTTATCAAAAGTGTAATGCAGTCAAAGATGCATTGGCTGAGCTCAAACTGAAGTATAATATTGAGCTCGTTTACCTTCCATCATATAGTCCTAATCTCAATCTTATTGAAAGATTATGGAGGTTTGTGAAGACCGAAATACGCTCTCATTTCATAACGGATTTTTCTTCATTCTGCGCAAAAATAGATGAGGTGATTGAAAGCACAACAGGAACAGCTAAAGCACAGATTGACTCACTGATTCATGAAGAAGTGCAACTGTACAATTCACTGAAACCTGTCGATGCACACTCATTTGTAATGCCGCCAAAGAAAAAAGTTTCTTAATTTCCAGAGATGCTGTCAATGAAAATGGTTAATTAGTTAGTTTGATAAAACAAATTTACTTATGTTATAGGGGCTTTTTGCGCTTTTTTACGCCGGGAAATATTTAGTACCTGGCATCATAAATTTCGACATTTAAAATTTGGAGACACCAGGCAAGAACTGCGTTATTTCGTTAATTCCAGATCTTTTTGAGAACAAGTATAAAAAGGAATAATAAAAAGTGACCGGGTCTGGATCTGAACAGTAATATTGTCTGAAACAGATTGTCAGGCTTCAGACGCACAATAA
>CACXCB010000116.1 GCA_902766005.1 uncultured Erysipelotrichaceae bacterium
AAATGAAATCAGGGATATTCTTTTTAAGAATCCTCTGCTCCATTACCTCACCCCGATCAAGCGGAATGATGAAAGGATCAATAAGTTTTGTCTTACAACCTACGACGGTGTCCTGACAGGTGTTGACGGAATTATACAATATAAAAAGGTAAATACCGCCCCGGGTGTATGGTTGTATGCATTCAGAGACGCCCGAAAAGCTGCCGCTGAAGAAAAATCATTTCTCGAACATGCAAAAAATAAGGATACCTACAATGACTCGAAATACATTAAAAAGAAAAATACGTTTGGCGTCATTGTTTTTGAATCCGATCGGGATCTGGAACCGAAAATCGCATATTTAAGCTATGCCGAACGTTGGAAACTCGAGTTGGTATTCAAAGCTTATAAAAATGATGAATGTTTGGATAATACCTCTGTTCAGGGTGACTTTTCCGTTATAGGGAGCGAGTTTGTAAATTTTATCAGTTCCGTTGTCACATGTCGAATCATCACAAAGGCTACGAAAGCCGGATTGTTCGATGAAATGACATATCGAGATATGATAGATGATCTTAACTCGGCGTGGAGACTTACATCGGCACCGTACGATAAAAAACCTGTTACCGGCGATGATTATTGGGTGCATACGATTCCGAAGGTATCCGAAATACTTGAACGTCTCGATATCAGCACGCCGGCAATTAAGCCGCCGCCTCAAAAAAGAGGTCGTAAGCCGAAGCAACTTGCAAACACCGGGAAAAGCATTAATGAAAATAAACCGGTGCCTGAATCGTCAACGGATATCGGTGCTGTCCCCAAATGCGTAGAACCGGGGAAGCCGGAAGAACCGGTACAAACAGAGAAAAATGTTTCTCCCAATAAATCAAAGCGTCCGGTGGGAAGGCCTCGAATAAGACCGCTGCCTGATCCGGATGCGCCAAAACGTCCGGTGGGAAGACCAAGAACAAGACCACTGCCGGATCCGGAAATTCCCAAACGTCCGGTTGGAAGACCAAGGGTCAAACCATTGCCTGATCCGGATACTCCCAAGCGTCCGGTGGGAAGGCCTCGAAAAAAGCCACTCATATCCTGACCGTTACTGCTATAGAAACGGCAATCGGGTATTTTATTATTGATTGCCGTCTTCTATAGTACAGAAATTTGGGAAACTTTTAATTAAAGCAAATGGACACGCTGTCTCCTATTAGTTCTCCGCAATTCGGACAAGTCTTCATGCTTTCTCCTCCCTTTTGCTTATCTTCAGATTTCATTCTGATTATAACATTTGAGGGGATTCGCTACAATTCCCGGTTTAATAGTGATACAGCGGTCTGCTGTCTTCTTTTCCCGTCTTCCTGTCATGGCAAGGTTTACACAGCGCACGCCAGTTACCCCGATCCCAGAAGAGACTCTCATCACCTCTGTGTGCTTTCACGTGGTCAACAACCGTGGCTTTCGTATATCGTCCCTGCTTCTTACACTCCTCACACAGTGGATGAGCTTGCAGGAACTCCTTCCTTGCTTTCCTCCATGCTGCCGTGTACCCTCTGGCCGCAGCGGGCCGTACCTCCTCGGGGTGCACTCGTCTATGAGCCTCGCAGTACCTTGTCCCCGAAGGAACCAGCGCGGCACACCCGGGATGTCGGTAGGGTACCTTTGGTTTGAATGGCATCACTCTAACCTCCTCAATAAGAAAGCCCCGAAGGGGCTGTTCCCTCCGGGGCATCTTTTCACGATATTAATTTATCACAAACCACAAGTCCAATCTTACGCAATTTTGGACATACTTATAGTTTTTTCCCTTCAGTAGTAATATAAATATATCCATTTTCATATAAAGCCACTTTAGCAATCCCATCAGGGGTGAACCAACAGGATCCCCTGTTGTATTTCTTTTCAGATACAAAGTGTAATGTCCCTACTATTTCCTGATCGGGATTTAAAATATCATATTCTCTATCTGTATTTTCAATAGTCACCATATTTTGACCGGCTCCGTAAATGAGATTAACTTGTAAAGGTTCTTTATAAAAATTGCCTTCTTTATCAATGACTGCCCAAAACTGACCCCCGACTTCATTAGTAATCTTTAGCGAGCTTAAGCCGTTACAAAAGCCATTCAAACATTCTACTTTTTTATACTCTGATAAATCTATTACCAGTTTGTTATCCCTGTCATAAAATCCGGTTTTTGCGTCTTTGAAGCCTGCTTTCTCTAAATCAAACGATTCTGTTTCGTCATTCCATCCAGTACTTCCATTTACCTCTAAAAAGAATAGATCCTCGTGGCGTGCTGATTCGATTTTTCTTGCAAGCAACCTATTATACATTTCCTCATACTCTAAAGTTTCTCCAGTTTCTATGTCATAATAATCATCGATCCAAAACAACCCAAACTTTGACTCGTTCAAACCGGGAGCAGATTGTAAATTTTCATATTCTTCCGATGGTTCCAGTGCCCATTGTAAATTATAATCAAGAATACCATACTCCTTTACCGCATCCGTAATGGTATTCGTAGTTTTGCTGACAACAAAATATCCTTCAAAAAAATCGAGATTATTATAAATTGTATCGTACAATCCGTCTTCTACGGAACATATGATTTCACCGTCAGAGTCATAAATATTCCCGGTGGATGTGCAAGCTACGCCATGCGCAAATTGTGTAAGCGGAGTTTCTCCTTCTTCTAGAACGAAAACTGTTTCTCCATTCGTATCTATACATTTCCATATATTCTCTTTGGGTTTTATAGCCCAAGCCCGTCCTTCTCTAAAGTCCGTACAACCATTATATTCCGCTTCATCCCATGTACTTGCTTTTGTTTCAATAGAACAGGTAATAATAAGTAAACAAACTAATGCCAAAATACCTTTTTTCATGTTTTTACCTCCCTGAATCGCTCTAAGACATTTAATGGTACACATCTAATTATAAATGACCTTACCTTTGTAATTCAATATGTGGCATGTTTTGTGGCACAGTTTATAAACCTTAAAAAGCTCTTATGTCTACTCGTCTTTGAAAATAATAATGGAAATTTCCGTGCAAAAACCCCGAAGGGCTTGATCCCTCCGGGGCATCTTTTCACGATATTAGTATACCATGTCCAAAAAGGGAATCTTTCGCGATTTTGGACATTCACTCTTTCCCAAACAGCAAAACGGTCAGACAGTCCAGTGCTCGGTTCTTCCGCTTATAAGCGTTGGTCTGCTCGACCCCAAAGTACGAGGCCACGTAGTAGGCGGCATTGCCGCCGTAACTGTTCGAGTCACCGTAGAAGGTTTCCAACACGTATCTGTCGTCTTCCGTCAGCTGCGCCCACGCGGGCTTGAACCATTCCATGTATTCGACCGCCTGCCTGTACCGCTCCTTCAGAATATCGATCTCCTCGATGCCGTTGATGATGCGGTCTTCGGCAGCGTTCGGGTTGTGGACGTGAGGCATTCCGTCGTATTTCGGAGATGCCATCCCGATCATCTTGTCCTTCTGCTTGGCGATCTCGTCGTCCGTGTTCTCGATAATGAACTGCATGTTCTCGTAGTCTTTAATGGCTGCGATCGTCGCCGATCTTTTATCGAGATATTTCCACAAAATGCTCATGGCATTTACCTCCTCGTAAGTTCAGCCTTCACGGCCGCGATCAGATTCTGTTGCGTAGTGTCTTTCTGCTCCAGTGCTTTCAGGACATCCTCATCAACCGTATCCCGGCAAACAATGTGATGTGCCGTCACCACCTGCGTCTGTCCTTGCCGCCACAGTCTGGCATTCGTCTGCTGATACATCTCCAGCGACCAGATCATGGAAAACCAG
>CACXCB010000117.1 GCA_902766005.1 uncultured Erysipelotrichaceae bacterium
ATGGTTTTCAGAGATTTTGTATCAAAATTGTAGTCAGACTAATCCGAGCAGCTCTGCACGTAAGTTTTGATACAAAGCTTGCGTGCAACTTTTTGCATGTATATGGGAAAGATTATGTATAAATGAACATATTCTCCGTGAATATGGCTCATTTCTGCATAATTCATTTCCTATCTTGCAAAAACACCTTACTCCTTCATCTGCCCCACCAGTCATCACGCCTCGCTTTCAGCCATATTTCGTGGTCTTCCCGGACCAGATGAAGCATTTTGCCGGTATCCGTTGACAAGTGTTGACTTGTGTTGACATGTGTTGACGAATTACCTAAAATGTACCGTGTGCTGAGCAATGATAATTAACCTATTCTAATTTCCCAAATACAGTTGGTTGACAGGATATCCCTCATAAGCTATAATACATAATATATTTACAAAATGACTTTAGAATATCCGAGGATAATTAGGAGAAACGAGATGAAACATGCCCTCATTACAATCGGAGACTATGACATACTAAATCAGTATGAGATTTCATTTCATGGGTTTAGAAAAGAAGATGCTATTAAGGAAACCATCGATGAAATGTGGAATAGATTAATGGCCCCCCGCGGCTTTGCTTTATGTGATAAAAAGGACTTACTCAAAGATTTGTTTACTCTTATATGCGCTGAGTTTGAGACTACGTATAATGAAAAAATCCCGATCACGTTACGGGAAGGGTACATAACAAAGAACAGGGGGCATCAGTCTGTAAGACACAATGATACATCACGTATCTTTTCAACACCCAATAACGTTTATATCGATTTACTTATGAGTTCAGTATTGTTTGATTATGCTGCAACATCCTATTTATGGGCTCGTTATGCGGATCAAGTGGATATAAAATCGGAATGCTTTAAGCAAATGTTTTATAACTTTGATGCATTATGTAGGAAAGGTATGTTTGCAAATGTAGAGGGATCGCTCCACTTATTCAATTTATTGAATCTTAATTCTGAAAACTGGGAATTAGGATTTATAGGTGATTTATATTGGTGTATGATTTCATTTGCAGTCTGTCATGAAGTAAGTCATATTTATTTACGACATAATATACCAAAGGATACCACCGAAGCTCATATGCAAGAATTTCAAGCTGATCAAGTTGGTTATGAGATCTATTTAAGCCTTATGATGAAATATAAGGATAGTAGTGAAGATAAAGAATATAGCGTTTTTCGAGAATACCTCTATGCGGCACCAATGATTCTTTTGTTGTTCTACCATAATCTGTTCAGCATGAGTTACTGGCTGTTTGGTGAGACAATAGGAAATTCACATCCACCACTGATGAAGCGTATTGGGAAACTACTAGAAATAAGTCAATCATGCAAGTATGATTTCAATACGACAGATGCTAATATCGTATTAAATAATTATTGGGATGTGTCTGAACAATTCATTGGATCACTATGCAATAAATTAAAGGCGGGTAAGCTACAAGAAATAATACGGAAAGGTGATAGCGATATGAAAGGCAACGGTTTTGAACAAGCATTTGCTCTTGACGAGGCAATTTGCAAAAGAATTAGGGAATTTGCTGATGCCAAAGGCTACAATGCAGACCATCTCATTGGGATATGGAATGTTGCAGCACAGACTACTGCTGAATCCTTTGGAGATCAACTTGGATTAGTCTATAGTATTTCTGGGAAAAAGTACTCTATCAAAGTACCTAACATTATTTATAACCAAAAAGTGCTGATAGAGTTCATTCTGGATATGGGTTTAACAATTACAAAACCAGATAATCCCATAGCAACTGTACAAATGGCGTTATCTATTGTTTACAAAATTGCCTTAGCGGCAACGATAGAAATATCTGAGTTACAAGCTAAGACTTTATTATATTGCCACAAAAGAAACGCATATATCATGCCGATTAGTGAGGATACCATTCTTAAGGACAATCCCGACATCAATAATGATGTGCTGACTAGTTTGGCACAAATGGGTTGTGTCAGAATCGAAAACGGGTTTGTTTACCTGTTGGAAAAAGTTGTTCTGACTCAATCAGAATACTGATTCGTTTTTATTTAGGACAACCACACCTGGTGTCGCGCCGGGATCGTGGTTTTTTTACTTGGTCTGGTATCCATCTTTGGCCAAGCATTCGAGCAGGTAGGCATTATGCGGATTGGTCAATACGGCATGGCAATCCAGGGTATAATCTTCGATGGAATAGGCGAAGCTGGGGGCGGCGTGGTATGCCGGCATGTTCCCGATGGCGGCGAGGGCCGTCCGGGTATTGCCGGAAGCATCGAAATGTTGCTTGATATTTGCAAATGAATAATTGCATAATTGATATCAG
>CACXCB010000118.1 GCA_902766005.1 uncultured Erysipelotrichaceae bacterium
GCTGGTATTGCCAAGATACTGTGACAGTTCTCTTTTGCATGAACCGTTACAAAAGGTATACGGTAAAAGCATTTATCAGTTAAATGACTTAGAGGAAGTATGGCATAAGAAACTGATGCAGGCGATTGTGCAGGTTACTGATGAAGAATATGCACAAAAGATTCAGGATATAATCAAAATCCGTTTGGAAGGACAGTATTCCACTTCGATTTACAGAAGAAGTTTTCGCTCACAGAAATTATCGTATTATATCGGTAGTGTCATTGAAACGATTTGTTCCCTGGGACATCTGTATCAATACGGATTAAGTGCTGATGAATTCCTTCTTTACGACCATGAAAATCTGTATAAGTATGATTATCTTCTGGCATATGAAATCCGCAAAGGAAACACAAATGTCATTGAAAAGATCAAAGATGCAATCTATCAGGAGAACGGGGATCTTCGCATCTCCAGAAAGATCATCCGTGCCATTATCATCAGCGGTGATGATGATTTACTGGAAGATCTTTTCAAGCTGTTGAAAGCGGCAAAGCTGCAGGAAGGACTGAGACAGGCGGTTCTTGAAAATGCCGATTGTGCACAACCGGAAACACTTGCAAAGATCATGCAGTTCTGCATACTGGAAAACCTGTTCCGCTTTTCCAGCGTGATCCGTGCATTTGATACCTGGGTGGGTTTTGGTTATGGTGATGTCGATCAGAAAACCCTTCAAAAGTATGCACCGCTTGCGTATGCCTGTTTATCGGATCCGGATCAGAGAAGAATATTCCTGAACAGTCATAATCATCTGGAAGTGTATTTCGCCTTATGGGCAACAGCCTGTTATGAAGTGGATGATACATTCCCGCTCATACAAAAATATCTGGACGAAGGCACACACGATCTCAAAGTGCTTGCCTGGATGTTTGTCATGCATACCGACAGCAATGCATACCAGATGTCCATGGCATCGAAATATCTGGATGAAAGAGATGAGGAACTTCTCAGCTGGATCATTCCGAATCTTGCGATAACACAGAAACTGGTTTATTCCTATTCCCTGTATAAAGAAGGATTTGTGATCAAACCGATAACGAATGAGAATTTGCCTTCTTCCTTGGAAGACCGAAAGAAAATCTATGAACAGTTAAAAGATATCGTGTTATTCATCGGCAATAAAACACCGAAATTCTCCGGTAATCCGTTCCCGTTTACAGCGATCCAGCTGGATAAAACCCTTGCGGTCAGCTGCATGATGAGTTTGGCAGGGTATGATCTGAATGAAGAGATGGTAAATGACCTGTTTACGATGATTCCTCAGATGGATGTCACCCAGAGAATGGCATTAATCGTACATTTTATCGATGAAGGGAAACGGACTCATCACGCTGTATTAAGAGAACTGCTGGCTGACCGTGCAGTATCGGTTAAGGAACTGGCATCAAAAAGAATGGCGGAGATTCCGTTAGCGAAAGAAGATCTTTTAGCTTTGCAGCAGGCTCTGCGTTCCAAGAGCAGCAGTTTCCGCAAAGAAATTCTGACGGTGCTGAAAAAGCAAAATCAAGATGTATTAACAGACGTCATCAAAGCGCTTTTACTCGCAAAAGAAGATACGGAGATTCAGGCGGGTATAGAACTGCTGAATGATAAAAATGAATTGATGGATACATGTCAGGAAGAGATCAATCAATTGAAAGAGCAGGAGCTTTCTACCCAGACACAGATTCTTTTCAATCAGCTGATTCAGACGGAAGATACCGTATTCACTCCGGAAAACGGCTATGGATTATATGACCCGTCCATAGAAATCAAGCGTGTTGAAAAGAAACAGCCAAAAGGTGTTCTTGATAAGCTCTTTAAAAAATCTTCCGACGGATTGTATTCGGAAAAACAGTTACAGGGACTCACATTAAGTGATCCGGATATTGTACGTATTCTGAAAAATATGAATGATGTCATTGAAAGACATAAGGATTATGAATACGATACGATGCTTTGGGATGGTACGAAACAAAAAGTGGTATTCGGCAATGTCACTTCGATTCAGATCCGTGTTCCGGCGGAATACGGATGGACTCCGTATAATATCAAATTGGAAATGGTTCCTTTCCATGAAGAATTCATAGAGGCAGCAGGTGATTGTGCAACAAATCCGGATCGTATACTGCAGCTGATGTTTACAACAGCCAGAAGCTATACCCATTACAGTGATTCAGCGGAAAATGCGGACTGGTATAAAAAGTACGAAAAGAAAAATCTGGATTTAACCTGTTCGACATATGGGTGGAAGACATATGCACAACGTTACTGGTTAATGGTATCTGTCATAGAATTGTTCTATGAATTGATTGATCCGCGGATTCTTTTTGAAAAAGCATGTCTTATTTATCGCAGCATGCTTGCACAGGTGGATGAAGAAGATCTTGGTAAAGATACATTACAAACCAAAGCAGGAAAGTCCGGCTACTGGAAGACAACGGAATATCTGATCAATCGCAGATTCCTGACATTCTGGAGACATCTGGTTTCAAGAATTGAATTGACGGATAAGGAATTTGAAGAGTGGTTTTTACTGCAGGCAGAATATGAAAAAAAATCCGGTGTCAAAGTATTATACAGTTTAGTCATGCAGGATTATTTCCGTGCAACCGATCAGAAGATTGTACCGAAAGATATTCTTTACAGATATCTTCTGGAACATGAAGATAAGATCCGCATATTAACCAATCCCGTACGCTATAAAGAAGGCCAGGCAGTATATGATGCATTCCCCTGGGCAAAGGATTTTGTTAAATCATTGACAGAACGCATCGTGGAAGTGGAACAGAAACGAGGGGAACTTCCTACACCGCTAACCAATGATGCCAGGGCAATTCAGCAGTTCAAGGGTGGCAGATTTTTCATCAGCCTTCTTGGGGCACTTGGAAAAGATACCTTCTTCAGAGGCTATTCCTATGGCGCGGATTCAACGAAAAAGAGCGTATTAAGCCATCTGCTGAAGTGCTGTTATCCGAATGAAGATGAAGACTTTGAGAAGATGATGCAGATGTGGAAGAACACCGACATCAGTGAAAAACGTCTTGTGGAAGCAGCGATGTATGCACCGCAATGGGCAGAGCTTGTAGAACAGATGACAGGATGGAAGGGATTGAAAAAAGGAATCTGGTTTTTCCATGCCCATATCAGCGATCGTTTCTCCGCACAGAAAGAGACGGAAGTTGCATTGTATTCAACGATCACCCCAACCCAGTTCAATGACGGTGCATTTGATGAAAACTGGTTTAGAGAAGTCTATGAAGAACTTGGCGAAAAACGCTTCAAGATACTTTATCAATCCGCCAAGTATATTACAAGCGGCGGAAATCACCATAAGCGTTCACAATTGTATGTTGATGCGGTATTGGGAAAACTGAATGCGGACGAAATTGAAAAGGAAATTATTGATAAGAGAAACCAGGACCGCTTGCGCTGTTATCCGTTAATTCCTTTTACGAAGGAAACCGACGCTTTGCATCGTTATCTGTTCCTGCAGGAATTCTATAAACAAAGCAAACAATTCGGTGCACAAAGAAGAGAGAGTGAAAAGAAGGCATATCAGTCCGCATTACAGAATCTTGCGGTTACAAAAGGTGTTTATGATGTAGACAGGCTGATCTGGCAGATGGAAACAGAGCAGTTTGATTCCATGAAACAGCTCCTGGAAAAACAGCAGGTCGAAGATGCCGTCGTTTATCTGCATATTGATGAAGAAGGGGATGCAGAACTTGTTGTTGAAAAGAACGGCAAGAAGCTGAAATCCGTTCCGAAGAACATACAGAAAAATGAAGTAATATTATCTTTAAAAGAAACTGTCAAAGAACTAAAAGATCAGAAAAAGAGGGCAAGAGAAACGTTGGAAAGAGCGATGGTTGAATCATCGGAATTTACTTCCGATGAATTGATCCATATTCTTTCTCATCCGGTTCTTTCCCCATGCATCCGAAAGCTGTTATTCCATTACGAAGACAAAGACGGATTTATTTATACTCAGGATAATCAGTTATTTATTGAGACACTTTTCGGCAATGAGAAGGCGGAAGGCCGTCTGAGAATCACCCATCCGCATGATCTGCAGGCAAACAGGACCTGGCTGCCTTATATGCATCTCCTGTATGAAAAACAGCTTGTTCAGCCTTTCAAGCAGGTATTCAGAGAGTATTATCCGATCACTGCAGAAGAAAAGGAAGAAAGAGTCATTTCACGAAGATATGCAGGATATCAGGTACAGCCGCAGAAAACCGTTGCCCTGTTAAAATCCAGGGGATGGACCGTTGACTATGAAGAAGGGTTGCAGAAGGTTTTCCATAAAGAAGACCTGATTGTCAGAATGTATGCAATGGCAGACTGGTTCTCACCTGCGGATATCGAGGCACCGACTTTGGAAACAATATCCTTCTATCACAGAAATTCGTATGAAAAAGTGCCGTTTGAGGAGATCCCTCCGATTCTGTTCAGTGAAGTCATGCGTGATATTGACCTGGTGGTCAGCGTTGCCCATGTCGGCGGTACAGATCCGGAAACAAGCCACTCTACAATAGAGATGAGAATTGCGATCACAAAAGAACTGTGCCAGATGTTAAAAAAGGAAAACATCGAATGCAGGGAATCGCATGCCTTCATCAAAGGAAAACTCGCAGAGTATACGGTGCATATGGGTTCCGGTGTTGTCCATGCCATGGGTATCGGCATGGTGAATATTCTTCCGGTTCATTCTCAGGCAAGGGGACGCATGTTCCTTCCGTTTGCGGATGATGATCCCAAGACTGCGGAAATTCTTTCCAAGATTTTATTGTTAAGTGAGGATGGAAAGATCAAAGATCCTTCGATCCTTTCCCAGTTAGAGCAGTAAAAGAATTATACAAGATGAATTATTATCCAGTATAATAGTAGTAACAATAACGAAGGAGAAACTATGAACTTATTAACAATTGATTTTGGCGGAACTTTTGTAAAGTTTGCAATGATGGATGCAGATGGAAACCTAAGTGAAAATGATAAGGTTCCGGCACCCCTTGAAAGCCTCGAACAATTTGTACAGACTATTGAAAAAATCTATGCACCGTTTAAGGGAAAAGTAAGCGGCATTGCCATTTCCATGCCCGGTATTATTGATTCGGACAGCGGCTATGTAAGAACTGCCGGAGCGTATAACGGTACATTGGCAGGCATAAATGTCATTGAAACTTTGAAGGATGTTGTGGATGTGCCTGTCGCTGTAGAAAATGACGGAAAAGCAGCAATTCTTGCCGAACTGTGGAAAGGATCTTTGCAAGGTGTTAACACTGCTGCAGCATGTATCGTTGGATCGGGTCTTGGCGGAGGAATTATCATGGATGGCAAGCTTCGTAAGGGTTCACATTTTGCATCCGGTGAAATCAGCGGATTAATGACACAATCCGGCAATTATGAAATGCATGGTTCTGCAGCTGCTACTGCAAGCATGACAGCCTTTCTGATGAGAGTTGCTTATGCGAAGCAGATGGACCCGAAACTGTTTGAAGTCTCCGGTGCCAATACAGGTGATAAGGTAGATGAAAATACAAAGAGAATTTCCGGTGTGGAAGTATTCGACTGGATTGAACAGGGGGATGAAATCACAATCGGTGTCTACCAGCAATGGTTAAGAGATCTTACAATGGTGCTCTACAATATGAAGATGACACTGGATCCGGAAAAGATTGTCATCGGTGGGGGTGTCAGCCGTAACCCGAGATTCATACGAGATCTGAAGGTTGAATTCGAAAAGTCCATGAGAACAGTATTGCAGTTTGGCTTCCCGCCATGCGAACTGGATGTATGTCAGTTTACTTCTGACGCGAATTTGATCGGTGCAGCATATAACTGGATTCTGCACAATAATTTCTATAATTAATAAAATCTGTATCTCCGTTAGGGGATACAGATTCTTTTTCTTTATTTTGCCTGTTTGATCCAGGTGCTCTGACCCAGAACACCGACAAGTGCATGAGGAATGTAAGGCTCTTCAAGATATTTAATCTCTTCTTCTGTCAATTCAAGATCGACGGCATTAACTGCACCATCGATATGATGAGGCTTTGTTGCACCGACTACAGGTGAAGTGACTTTTGTCAGTAACCATGCAAGAGATACTTCCGTCATGGAGACACCTTTTTTCTCGCTGATCTCCAATACTCTTTCAATAACCTTCTGGTCTGCTTCTGCTGTTGCATCATATTTGCCTTTCGCAAATGCATCCAGCTCCAGTCTCTTAGAGGTTTCACCGGGCTTTTTGGAGAGTCTTCCTGCAGCCAGGGCACTGTATGGTGTCATGGCAATATTATCTTCTTTGCAGAATTTGACAAGCTCTCTTTCGTCTTCTCGAGCTAACAGGTTGTAATGAGATTGAATGGAGACAAATTTTGTCAGACCTTTCGCCTCTGCAAGGGCATTGGCTTTGGCAAGCTGCCATGAATAGCAGTTAGAGATGCCGATGGCTCTGATCTTGCCTGCTTTAACTGCATCGTTAAGTGTTTCCAGTGTTTCTAAAACAGGTGTTAAATAATCCCAGCTATGCATGATGTACAAATCAATGTGATCTGTTCCCAAGCGCTTTAAGGAGTTCTCAAGACATGTCTCAATATACTGTCTGCCACCTTTTCCTCCTTCAACCATCTGTTTTTGTACAGGGGAATACTTTGTGGCGATGATGACCTCATCTCTTTTGCCGGATTCCCTGATTGCTCTGCCGACAAATTCTTCGCTGGTACCGCTCTGGTAAGCCATGGCTGTATCAAAGAATGTAATGCCCTTGTCCAAGGCATATTGGATAATCTCTTTTGAAGAATCATAATCAAGAGTCCATTTGTGCATTCCTGCTTCTGCCACACCAAAACCCATACAGCCTAAACAAATACGTGAAACGGTTAAATCACTGTTTCCTAATTTTGTGTACTTCATTTTCTGTTCCTTTCCAAGAGTTCTTTTGCGTTATTATAATATATTTTTTCACGGATGGAATCATACTCTGAATTCTGATCAAAATGTTTTTTCTTGTTCAGTATGACCGGTGCAGGAGAGTGCGGATAGTCACTGCCGAATACAATATGGGATTCATCTGCAACCATTCTCAACATATTCAAGCCGACCGGTTCTGGATCGCCTGCAATATCAAAGTACAGATGGCTGAATTCTTCATATGCATCTACTGTCTCCATCATGCCCATATTTGCAAGTATTCCCGAGACACCTGTAAATCTTTGCAGCATATAGGGGAGGAAGGATCCGCAATGCGGGACAATCCAGCAGATATGCGGAAAACGCGTCATGATCCTGTTAGCGATCATATTGATGACTGCTCTTGTCGTATCGGCAGGGTATTCATAGATTGCCGCAATCTTTCCGGTAATGACATTTTCAGGCCTTTCTTTTGCACGGCATGGATGAATGATCACTAATGCGTGTTTTTCGTTCAACACTTCCATCAAAGGATCAAAGGAAGGGTCACCAAGATATACTCCATATGCATTGGTAGGGACTTTTACGCCATAAGCATGCAATGAATCCAGTACGTATTCTGTTTCTTCAATGGACCCTTCAACATCCGGCAGAGGAAGACAACCCGTCATGCCGAACCGGTCCGGATACTCTTTGATGATATCAACAATCTCATCGTTGATCTTTCTGGCTGCAGCACGTGCCTTTATCGGATCTCCGTTATAAATATGCGGTGTCGGTGCAGACAGTATTGTAAAATCTATGCCTGCTGCATCCATAAAAGACAGGTGATCTTCAATTGTCCATTTAGGTAAAGGAAATCCATCATCTGCCATCACATCGATCGCAAGATCTTCCATAGCCTGACGGAAGGCGGGGCTAACCGGATGGGCATGAAAATCAATTGTTTTCATTAACCGATTTTCTCCAGTTTTACTGCTTCTCCGCAAGGTACTTCCAGCAGACGGTCAGGATTGACAATCATATCCCTGACAACAGCCGGATCACCATTGAATTCTTTCCAGTCTGCATGCACACAACCCCAATGGATCGGGATAAGCTTGCTGTCATGATAAGTGTCAGTGAGTTTCTTGACACCATGCAAACCGATATGCCATGAACCATCTGAAATATCCATCAGGATCAAATCCGGATGTTCATAGGTTAACTGTTCTTCCATGAGTCTTGAATCACCCGGCATCCATACTTTTCCATCCGGTGTTTCAATCCAGAATCCGCAATAGTCTTCCATTTCATAATGTCTGACTTTGGAATGTTTCGGGCTCATGTTCTGCCATGCGTGATCTGCCGGTGTCAGTTCAACTGTACAGTTGACGACTGTAAATTTATCATGGATGTCATGTCCCTGTGCTTCAATACCAAGTTCTTCAAACAGTGAAGCAACATAATGCGGTGCATGGAAGGAATCCACTTTTCCTTTTAAATCCGTGAGGGTGGCTCTGGAGAAATGGTCATTGTCACAATGTGTAATCAACACTGCATCTGCATGTGGGATTTCTTCAGGAAGGATAGGAGCTTCTGTGTAAATCGGCATGTCGAAACCTTCCAGTAAAGGGTCGATCAGAATAATTGTTCCTCTTGCATTGATCATGGCTCCGCCGTTTCCAAGCCAGTAAACTTCTGTGTGGTCGATCTGCTGAAAATCATCTTTGTTCATTTGTCTGCGTAATGCTTTTGCCTGTTCCATTTGGATACCTCCATTTTCTGATAGACATATCTTATATCTTAGAGTATACTCTAATGCAAGAGGGAAATATGGAAAAATATTACACGATTAAAGATGTAGCAGAAAGAACGGGAATCAGTGCGTATACAATACGCTTTTACGACAAAGAAGGATTATTGACGTTTGTGAAAAGAAGCGAATCCGGCATGAGACTGTTTACGGATGAGGATTTCGAACCTTTATATACGATCACCTGTTTAAAGAAAAGCGGCATGCCGTTAAAAGAAATCAGGAGGTTTATGGAACTGTTCATGCAGGGAAATGATACCATCCATGAAAGATATCTGATTTTCAAGGAGCAGAAAGAAAGACTGCAGAAGCAGATCGATGAATTACAGGAAATGATGGATATTGTTGATTATAAGTGCTGGTATTTTGAGGAAGCGGAAAAAAGAGGCGATATTGATTTCTATAAAAGCCTTCCCCGTGATGAGGTGGATGAAAGAATCTGGGAATTCGGCAAAAGAGTCAATGATTTCAGAAAAGGAAAAACAGATCATTCATGATTTTCATGGATGATCTGTGTAATCTTTTTTGAAGCTTTAAGGAAAGGGCTGTCTTCGGAATTGGTAAAAAACAAAGGTGTCAGACACCGGTCTTCGTTGTCGATGATGTCTTTTACCACCTCGAGAATAGCTCTTTTTGTATCTGTGCGGATCCATTGGATCTTGATGTGCATAGCTCCCCCTGCCGCAAAGACAACAGCGTTTTCCAAATCTTCCGGCATTGGTTTATCACCATAGAAAGTCTGCATCCAGTCTTTTTCAAATTTGATGCAATAATCAACCATATAATCCTGCAGATTGTTAGGACTGTTTATCTCAAAAGCATCTTTAAGAAATTTATGATACTTCATCGTCTGAGAGAAATCTTCTAAAATATGATCGCAGAAATCCAGTTCTTTATCGTCCGGGTTCCAATGTGCGACAATGTTTTTGGGGACAGGGGGAAAGTGGATTTTTATATAGATTCGTAGTAGAATTAAGCTGATTATAAAAACTTGCATGAAATGAAGATAAATCTTTAAAAGTAAAAAAATCTGTTTTTTTACGGGAATAAACAGAAAAGATATGAGGTAATGAATATGAATGATAAGGGGAAAAGCAAGACAGCCAGAATCGCTATCGTCGGAAGCATAGTTATTGGGCTGGTTTTGGTACTCGGAACGTACTGGATGGGCAGCAGTGCACGAAGGGATAATGAAAGAGCTGCACGGACTGTCAGCCTTTTGTATCTGGATGAACTTGCCGGCAGAAGAGAGCAGGTAGTATGGAATAATCTGCAGACAAGAATACGTGATATGCGTACTGCAGTAGGATTGATGGAAGAGGAAGACGTCAGTGATATGGAGCATCTTCAGGCTTATCAGTACAGGATGAAACAATTGTATAATCTGGATAAGTTCGCTTTTGTCGATGAAGATGGTTTAATCTATACCTCAAACGGCACGCAGGAAAATATTGGTGAATACAATTTCGATTATCAGACAATCAGTGAGCCGGAGATATCCATCCTGAATTTACAAACAAAGGAGAAAAAAGTTGTTATTGCATTACCGGTAGAGATGCTTTTTCAGGGAAAACAGCTGAAAGTTTGTTTTATGGAAATTGATATGAATGAAATGCTCTCCGGTGTTTCCATGAATTCTAATCCGGATGATGCCACATTCTGCAATATCTATACGTATGATGGCATTGCCTTAAGCAATACCATTCTCGGCGGTCTGGCCGTAGAAGATAACCTTCTTGAAGCAATGCAGATTGCCGAATTTGAAAATGACTATACATATGAAAGATTCCTGGAGGAATTCAAAACCGGACAAAGAGGAGAAGTATCCTTTACCTATAAAGGAATTAAAGAGACACTGAGTTATATTCCGGTTGAGAATACCGATTGGGTTTTGACGTATTTAATACGTGAAAGTGTTATCAGCGACAGTATCGGTACGATATCACAAGGCATTATCAATCGAAGCATTATTCAGTCCGGGGCAACCGTTTTAGCTATGCTGGCGATGTTTGGGTTTATTATTTCAGAAACAAGAAGGAATGCTCATCTGGTATTGGAAAGGGAGACTGCCGAAGCAGAAGTCAGAGGCAAGCAGGAAGAACTGGATCAAAGAATTGCCTTGCAGAAACAGCTTGAACAGCAAAGTGAGATACTGAAAGAAGCTCTTACCGAAGCAGAGCAGGCAAATAAAGCAAAGACGGCATTTCTTTCCAACATGTCACATGAAATCCGTACACCGATGAATGCGATTATCGGCTTGGATAACATTGCTTTAAACGATAAAGAGACACCGGAAAAAACCAAAGTATACTTAAGAAAAATCGAGGCATCTGCAGAACATCTGTTAAGCTTGATCAATGATATTCTGGATATGTCCAGAATAGAATCCGGCAGACTGACTTTGAAAAACGAAGAGTTCTCTTTTTCAAAACTGATTGAGGCAATTAATACGATGTTTGCAACACAATGTCAGGATAAAGGACTGGAATATCAGTGCCATATCAATGGCCATGTGAATGATTATTATATCGGCGATAATATGAAACTGCGCCAGATCCTGATTAATATTTTAGGAAATGCAGTCAAATTTACACCGGAAGGCGGCAGCGTTGATTTTTCTGTCAAAGAAATGGCAAAGTATGATAATAAATCCACTTTGCAGTTTACAATATCAGATACAGGAATCGGTATCAGTGAAGAATTTCTGCCTCATCTGTTTGATGCATTTACACAAGAGGATTCTTCCACTACCAGCAAATACGGAAGCTCAGGTCTAGGCTTAGCCATAACCAAAAACATCGTGGAAATGATGAATGGCAATATTCAGGTGGAAAGTGAGAAGGGAAAAGGAACAACCTTTATCGTAACCGTTACCCTGAACAGTTCCGAAAGAATCAATCAGAACCAGGTAAATGTAGAAATCAATCCTGCGGAAATGAGTGTATTGATTGTTGATGACGATCCGATTGCTTGTGAACATGCAAAACTGGTATTAGAAAAAGCAGGCATTGCTTCAGAAACTGCGGATTCCGGGAAGAAAGCCGTTGAAATGGTTCAGCTACATCAAGCCAGAAGAAAACCGTATAACCTGATTCTGATTGACTGGAAAATGCCGGAAATGGATGGCATAGAAACGACAAAAAAGATCCGAGAAATAACAGGTGATGTTTCAGCGATTATCATTCTGACCGCATACAGGTGGGATGAGATTCTTGAAGAAGCAATACAGGCGGGTGTAGACAGTTTCATTGCCAAGCCGTTATTCGCTAATGCAGTTATAGAGGAATTCAAAACCGCTTTGGAACACAAACAAAGCATGATGAAAACCAAAGAAAAGAAAGCCGAATTGAAAGGACGCAGAATACTTCTTGCCGAAGATGTAGAGATCAATGCGGAAATTATGAAGATGCTCTTACAGAGCAGGGAAATTGAATCGGAACTTGCGGTAAACGGCAAAATAGCTGTGGATCTGTTTAAGGAACATCCGGAAGGATACTATGATGCGGTATTAATGGATATGCGCATGCCTGAAATGGATGGTTTGGAGGCAACAAGAATCATCCGTTCACTTGACCGCCAAGATGCAAAATCGATTCCGATTATTGCTTTGACAGCCAATGCTTTTGATGAAGATGTACAAAGAAGCCTGCAGGCAGGATTGAATGCGCATTTAAGCAAGCCGATACAACCGGAAGTATTGTTTGAGACATTAGAAAGCTTGATTAAGGATTAAAAAATGGGAAAAGAGATATTGGAAGTATCGCAAAGTTCTGTTGCTCAGGCTTTGGCAGCAGACTATTTCTGCATATATTATGTCAATACAGGTAATAATAAATTTATCGAATATTTTTCCTCCGAGGAGTATAGTGCTTTCGGATTGCCGAAAACAGGAGATGACTTCATCTCTTTTTCCAGAAAGAATTTTGATCAACTGATTCATCAGGATGATCGTGAACTGTTTCTTGATACCTTTACAAAAGAAAATATTATTGAAACTTTGGATAAGCATGCTACCTTCACGATGACTTTTCGCATGCTTTTTCATCAAATCCCTACGTATGTGCATTTGAAAGTAACAAGAATGATTGAAAAAGAAGGCAGACACGTAGTCATCGGTATCAGCAGTGTAGATGAGCAGATGAAAACAAAAAAAGCTTTTGAAAAGGCACATCATGCAAGCATAAGCTATTCACGCATTGCGCAGGCACTTGCTGAAGATTATTTCAGTATCTATTATGTGGATATGACCACAGACCGCTTTATTGAATACAGCAGTGATGACGATTATAAGAAACTCGGAATAGAAAAAGAAGGAGAGGATTTCTTCGAGCTGAGCAGGAAGAACATTCAAAGAATCATGTATGAAGAAGATCAGGGTGCTTTTTTGGCAGCTTTTACCAAGGAAAACATACAGAAAGTTCTTGATCAGCATAAGACATTTACCTTGAGTTATCGTCTTTTAATGAATGGCATACCGACATATGTCAGTATGAAAGCAACCCGCATGAAAGATGAAGACGGAAATCATATTATCATAGGGGTAAATAATATTGATGCCCAGATGAAGCAGCAGGCACAATACAAACAGGCAGAAAAAGAACATATTACTTACAGCCGTGTTGCCCAGGCACTTGCGACAGACTACTTCAGTATTTATGTGGTTGATCCGGAAACAGACCGCTTCATTGAATACAGCGCTACTAAGGATTATGATGAACTCGGCGTTGAAAAGGCAGGGGAGGATTTCTTTAACCTTAGTCGGAAGAATATGTCAAGACTCATATATCCTGAAGACAAAGACCGTTTCATGGCGGTATTCAAGAAGAAAAGGATCATGTCCATTCTGGAAAGAGATGGCAGTTTTACCACAAAATATCGTCTTATGTTTGGAGACAAGCCCATATATGTCAGCATGAAAGCAACCCTTCTTGAAGATCGCGAGGGAAAACATCTGATCATCGGTACCAATAATATTGATGCCCAGATGAAACGCGAACAGGAATATCAGCAGAAAATGGCTGAGGCCAGAACTACCGCCAAGAATGATTTTCTCGCGAATATGTCACATGATATACGTACGCCGATGAATGCCATTGTAGGGTATACCAATATTGCCAATGCGAATTTTGGTGATCCTGATCTTGTAAAAGATTCACTTGAAAAAATCAGTTCTTCCAGTCATTTCTTATTATCCCTGATAAACGATATTCTCGATATTTCCAAGATTGAAAGCGGCAAAATGCAACTGAATACAGGATCTTGTGATTTAGGAGATATTTTCAAGAGAATTGAAGATATAACCATCATTCAGGCAAAGCAGAAAAAGCTGCATTTTACGTATGACCACAGCAGTATTCATCATTTCAAGGTCATTGCGGATGAACTCCGCATCGAACAGATTTTGATCAATATTGTCAGCAACGCCATAAAGTATACCCCTGAGGGAAAAAGCGTAGAGCTGATTGCACAAGAAGAAAAAGGCTCTGCAGCAGATAGATATAAATATCGTTTTATTATCCGTGATACAGGCATAGGCATCAGTGAAGAATATCTTCCGTATATTTTTGAAAGTTTCACCCGTGAAGAGAATACCACCGTTAACAGAGTACAGGGGACAGGCCTTGGCTTAGCCATTACCGCAAAAGTCGTGGAATTGATGGGTGGTAAAATCTCTGTCAAAAGCAAAGTGAACGAGGGATCTGAATTCATGGTTGAATTGGAACTCGAATCCAACGAAAAGCAAGAGAGCAATAACATCGATCAAGAAGATGATCCGGATATCAGCGGCAGAAGAATTCTTCTCGTGGAAGATAATGACATCAACGCAGAAATTGCTGAAATGATATTGAAACAGTATGGATTGATAGTTGACCGGGCGGAAAACGGACAGACCGGTTTTGCAATGATAAAAGATCATCCGGGTTATTATCAGGCGGTGTTAATGGATATTCAGATGCCTTTGATGAACGGGTATGATACTACCAGAGCCATTCGTGCACTGGATGATCCCTATTATCAAAACCTGCCTGTCATTGCCATGAGTGCCAATGCGTATGATGAGGATGTGCAGGATTGTTTAAATGCAGGCATGAATGCACATATAGCTAAACCCTTTCAGCCGGAGGATTTAAAAAAGCTTTTACAGAAATATCTATCATAAAAAATGACACAAACTAAACTGTCATTTTTTTTGTGCCTTTTTTTTGCTTTCCTCCGCCATTTTAATCAATGCATCTTTTTCATTTAGTGCAAGTTTAATGGCAGTATATATTTTATCAGATGCATTTGATGTGATATCCGCATAGGAATCGGATGAAGAAAGGGGAATGCCCTCCATGGCAAGACGGGCAAATTCATCGGCGATCTTCTGATAATCTTCTTCCTTCATGTGATGAATATGCATGTCTTTTGTCACTTGCAGCATGGGCTTTACATCTACATCTGTATAATTTGTCTTTGTATTCTCAGGAACTGCTTTCATATACTTCCTTACTGCAGCAACCATCTTGATTTTCTCGATGATATTTCCGTTAATAATCTGATGCATACACTGATTCATCTGTCTTGAAATCATTGTTTCAGCTATAGAGGGATTTTTTAATGCCGGCTCAGTAACAAGCATTAAAGCTACACCTTGTGATACTTTTTTCAGATCTTCATCTTTTAATTTGTTTAAATCGAATCCGCTGATTAAATCTATTAGTTCCATTTTTATCTCCTCAGGAATCATCATAGCATATCGCCTATAGGAAATGTAATTGTCTTTAAGAAACATTCATATTCTAAAAGAATATATTCTGATACAAAAGTATCATACGATTTACTTAAGCTTACGGATTCAGATGTTTTGCATGCAATGTCATCAGAGGAAAGATTGAACATAGGAAATATCTGTTATAATGGTGAAGCTTGTTTGAAAGAGGTGTTAAATGGATCTGTCAGGATTATTTATGCTTCAATTTATGATGATTGCCGAAATGACGGTAGGTTATTTTGTCTGCAAGAAGAAAATTCTTTAGCCAAGCGAAAGATCGGTTCTGTCTAAACTTGTCGTACAGGTATTTCTGCCGTGCAGTATCGTTAATGCCTTTCAAATGGAGATGAATGCCAGTATCCTTTCTGATTTTATAGCGATTTTTCTTGTGTCTTGCGGCATTCAGGTTTTATGTTCGTTTATCGCCAATTTTGGATACAGGAAGGTAGAAACGGAAGAAAGGAAAATATTACAGTATGCAACCGTTTGTTCAAATGCCGGTTTTCTCGGGAATGCTGTTAAGTGTTATATTATAAAAATCCGCATCATGCGGATTTTAATTTGAAAGAGTCAGGCGGTATACATGTTTATCCGTGACAAGATCAACGGATCTGTCCTCTGATACGACAATGCCGATAAAGCTCTGTCCAAGCTGGCTTCTTCTCTTTACATAATTCACGGTAGAATTGAATCTGGCACCTCTTGCAGGAGAACCTTTGGTTATCATATCTCCATCCAGTATGGCTCCGATGCATTCACAATTGCAATCGGTATCCATCAGTAAGGCACCGTCAATCGAAGTGAGATAGGCGATGAGATGCTTCTGTTCAAGAAGGCTGATTTTACTGATGCCTGTGGCATTTCCTGATCCGCAGATTCTTTTTGCTTCTTTGCCGATATCTTCCGGATTGCCGATAATCAGTATTGTGCCATGACGCTGTCTAGCCGCTAAGCGGATCAGTTGATCGATTTTATTGATCTGATCGACATCGGCATTTTTGATGACAGAAGACAATAAATCAACAGAATGTTCTGTATTTGATTGTTTTTGTACATGAATATGATAATGGCCGTTGTAGTAAGACAGCTTCTGGTTGTCATCAAATGTCAATGTCCAGCTTAAATGACCCCATAAACGGATTTTACACTCATCCGGACGAACATCCTCACTGCTGACACCGCTGATTTTTCCATCATTGTTGATGACGAGAAAAAGATATTTATCAGACAATTCAACAAGCTTACGGATCTGTCTCAGATTTTCAATAGAGAAAGTAACAGGATTGATAAAAGAAAAATCCAGACCGTTTCCTTTTACTCTTTTTTTGCCAGAAGAATTTAAACGAGGCACAATGATGGTACAGTCAATATATGATCCTTCATAAGTCATGGCAGACAATGTCTGCAAAAGATTAAAATCAATCTGATAAAAGCCAAACAGGAATTCGGAGATACCCGAAGCGATGAGCGGTTCCAACATATGACTGATTTTTAATCGTTTCATGCCAAAGAGCTCAATCTGTTTAATCAGTTCGGGAAAAAATGAAGCGGTAATAAACTGCAAAGGGGTAATAGTATGGTCTTTGAAATCAAAGACTATAAAATAATTATCCCTGTAACGGGAATATGAATTTTCAAAATTTTCTATATCGGATAAGTCATGTATGGAAGAATATCCGATTTCCTGAGAGTTCTTTGTCACAAACGCTACCGGGTATTCCGTCTGTTCTTCGGAATGTCCGTCAAAATCCATGGAAAACCAGATCTTAAAATCCGGAATATCTTTAGGATCATTATAAAGATGAACTAAAAGCCGGTAATATAAATCCCGGATTTTAAAGAAAAGATCTTCTGTAGTGATATTATCTTCTTGTGCTAAATGATTCCAGTAGTTTGTCATACAACCCTCACAATTATTGTAATAATGATTTGTTAGGCGGTCAAATAAAAAAGCATCTTTATGATGCTTATTCTTGATCACCGATCCATTCCAGCTTGTATTCACCGGTGCATTCGAGTACGCTGCCTTCGCTGATATCAATTGCTTCTTCGGTTTCGTAATAATCTCTGACTCTGCCGAGGGAATCGCGTACATGTAATCCGGCATCATTAATTGCCTTGACACGATATCTTCCCGGACGTAACAGTTTGGGAATATCATAGACACCCGGTGTAATTGTGAATTCATTATCGTTGGAAATATAGATGAGGTGCTGCTGTTTATTATTCTTGGCAGCGTTGCATTTCTGATAGAATCTTTCCCTTAGGAAAAACAAATCCGCATGGGAAACACGATATGTATAGGCATATTTCGGCGTAACAACGGAAATCCGGTCATTGTTGTCGGTATTTCTTTTAATATATCCCAATCTATGACAGTTGATAAAATGGTCGGACATGAAATATAAAGCTACTTCTGTTTCGTATAACGTTCCTTCCACTTTAACGGCATCTTTTCTTTCCAGGGTATCGGGAATATCGTTGATTGTCTTTTTGCTGACTTCAGCGATGTTTGCAGGTGCTACGGATTCAGGAATGTTGTCTTTCTTGACTGTAATGGATGCTTTGATCTCATTCATGCAGTGCTCGCCTTCATGTAAAAGAATGGAAGGTTCCGGATAAAACCTGGTCAGTTCTTCTTCCGGTGAATGGTCTTCCAGCCATGCATCCATAATCATATCGGTAAGGTTGGATTGTGCAGTTACCAGTTTCTGAAACAGATCATATTTTACTTCAAGACCATAATTCTTAATGATGCTCTTGCAGTTTTTACAAATGTGATGTCCATCGGCAAGTTTTTCATGCCCGCCAAACAAACCTTTGCTTTCGCTCAGGCAAAAATCGCATATTTTTTTGGCCATAAAGAACCTCCTTTTGCACATTTTATTATATCTTACATCTTCTGAAAAGCAAATAACGGTGAAAAGAGGATTGCATAATTTCACATATGTATATATATTAGTTAGTGAATACTAACAAGGAGAAACTTATCGAAATTGTCGCCGCTAATACCCCTTGCTTTAGCTATGGGGATACAGCGGTTTTTTGTTTCTAAGAGTATTGTATTAGACTACAAGA
>CACXCB010000119.1 GCA_902766005.1 uncultured Erysipelotrichaceae bacterium
ATAAATACAGAATGAGTGGAAATGATATTGAAGTAAGAACTCTTGATTTATCTGTAGATTTTACCAGTATCAAGAAGCAACTTGATGATATAGCTGTGAAATATCTTTAGGTATATTGAACTTTGAATTAGGTAAATAGTTTTTGAATAGGTGAAAAATATGGCAGAAATAGATTTGAAGTTTATGAAAGGTAATGCTGAGACCGTCAAAGCAATGAGAACGATTTATGACAAAGAAATCACTTTTGCCGAGCCTGAAGATTATTTGCCTAAAGATGAATTAAAAACCAATTTGGAAGTTTATGAAAAAGGGAAACAGATAGAAAAAAGGATACTGGATAAGATTACTAGAAATGATGTTTTAATGGCAATTAGACGTTGGGATAATGATGAAGAAATTGATCCAGAATTAAAAAAATCAAAATATAAATCTAAAACATATAAGCTTTTATATCGCGGTAAGGAATACAGATCAAAAGTCATCTTTGCAATCGCTTATGAAGTGCATTTTGGTATGAAAATAATGCCTGATAATCTTTCAGGCGGAATTAGTGGGAGTAATACAGTTGGAACACACTTGTTAGAATTAGGATTTGAAGTAATCGACTCTGAGAAGACGCCTGAGATCATGGATGATACCCATACACAGGAGGAAATAGCTGAGCATTCACAATCTTTAAGTATAGAAGCGCTAAGAGTTATAGCAGAATCTCAGACTGCAAAAACTCCTAAAAAAACATCATCCACGATTACTCAGTATACAAGATCAACATACATTGCTGATTATGTTCGAAGAAGAGCAAACGGTGTGTGTCAACTGTGTGGTGAAGCTGCTCCTTTTAGTAGGAAAGATGGCACTCCGTATCTTGAATCTCACCATATTGTTTGGTTAGCGGAAGGCGGAGAGGATTCTGTTGATAATACAGTTGCTTTATGTCCCAATTGCCATCGTAAGATGCACATAGTTGCCGACCCTGAAGATATTAAAAAACTACTGAAAGCGAATAAATTATAGATGCTAAATAAGATAGATAATTATTGATGATCTTACATACTTGTAGGATATTTAATTGACCGATTATATCTGAGAGGCTATTTTATGGAGTGGAAAGAACTATTTGGTGATGCAGAATTTGAAAAAGGTGTTGAATATGTAACAAAACACAGATTCAAAGATGAACATATTACAGATGATGAAGTAAGCGTCACAATATCAGAAAATAAAGACAAAGATGACTTTGTAAAGATACAGTACAAAGATGGAAAAGTTGATCAGATGTATTGTAGCTGCAATGATATGATGATCGAACCTTACAATTGTGCCCATAAGGCAGCGGCATGTCTGTTAAAGTCGCTCGATGATAAAGAAAAAAAGGATCAGAATAATGATCCTAATGATAATAATGTCAAAATTCTAAAACAAAAAGTTCAAGTTATAGAAGCCTCTAACGGAGACATTTCTCTTTCCGCTGAAGTAAACGATTACTATTGCTATGCACTGCAACAAAACGGCGGGATTCCACTCATCAAAAATATAATAATAAAAAACAGTTCATCTGAAGAAGTGGAAGATTACCTTCTGCATATCGAAACAGACAATGAACTGATCAAACCCTATAACCGTAGAATTGATATACAACCGCAAAGTCAGGAAGTATTAAATGAAGTAAATATCGTTGCTGTAGGGGATTATCTTGCATCGGTCATTGAAACTGTTAAATGCTTTTTATCAGTCGAACTTATAAAAGATGAAGAAGTGCTTATCAGTGAGAATATACAGATAACAGTACTTCCATATAATCATTATCCGGGAAATAAAAGATATACACCGGATTTAGTTGCTGCATATATTATACCGGCTCATCCATTTATAACTCAGATTATAAAGGATGCAGGAGATATTCTAAAGGAAATTTGTGGAAGTAATGCATTTGACGGATATCAAGGTGATAAGAATAGTGTTTTAAATGAAGCAAAATCAATATATTTATCGATTTATAAAAGAAACATACAATATGTATCTGTTCAGGCTAGTTTTGAAGATGAAGGGCAGAAAGTAAGATTGCCAGAGGAAATTGAATCCAATCGTACAGCAAACTGTATGGATATTTCTTTACTGTATTTGGCGTGCTTGGAAGCAGTGGGATTACATGGTATAGGTGTTTTTATTAAGAGACATATGTTTATTGGCATATGGCTAGATGAAAAAGATTCTTTTGATACTACATATACAAATGATTGTGCTCTGCTAAGCAAAAAATTAGCAAACGGCGAACTCATTCTGATTAATGCAGTAGATATATGTGATGATGAATATAACTTTGAAGATGCAGTTTCACATGGTGAGAGCTATATAAACAATCCTGAGGAATTTAATTGTGCAATAGATATTAAGCGAGCAAGATACAGCGGTATCAAACCGATTCCATACAGGATTAAAAACACCAATGGTTATTCAATTCATATTGAAGATAAGGATATTTCAGATCTAATAGCTGATGAGACCATAAAGGTTAAAGACATTGATTTATCTGATATAAATACTGAACGTAAGCAGATGACAAAGCTTCTCCAATGGGAGAAAAGGCTTCTTAACCTGTCTACAGCAAACATCCTTGTTAATACACGAAAAGAAAAGATAATACAGATACTTTCATTGGATATTGAGCATATTGAGGATATGTTAGCCGATGATAAAGAATTTGTAATAAAGCCAGTATTCGAAGAGTATAAGAGTTATTGGACTTCTAGCCAAGTAGCAGGAAAGGCGAATGTTTCTTATGATAAAGAATATGAGGTAGCAGAAAACTATTCTAAACTCATTAAAGAAGATATGAGTAAAGGTATTCTTCATACTCTTTACATGAATGAAAAGAGTTTAGAGAAGGATCTGGTAAAACTATACAGAGATGATCAGTCGGCAATAGAAGAAACAGGTAACAGCATGCTCTATATGACTATAGGCATGCTTAAGTGGCGTGATGATAAAAAGAATAAAAAAGAGAATTATTCACCGATCATTATGATACCTATAGAGTTCGAAATGAAATCTATAGCCGAGGGATTGAGATTAAGAAAGCGTGATGCTGATACCATTGTAAATATGACATTGATTGAGCTTCTTAATCAACAGTTTGGTATAGAGATCCTAGGAATAGATCCTCCACCAGAAGATGAACACGGCCTTGATGTTGAAAAGATATTTGAGATCATTCGACTTGGCATAATGAATAAAGAAGGATGGGATATCATAAAGAACGTAACCATTGGAAATTATTCATTTGGTCAGTTTGTCATGTGGAATGATATCCACTCTCATCCAGAATTTCTTGAGAAAAATAAGATCGTAAAATCACTCATTACGGGTGTTACGGAATGGGATACAACTATACCAGAGAGAGTGGAAACAGATATACCGTATCTACCGGTATCTGTTGATGCGTCACAGCTTCGAGCGGTAAATATGGCGGCAAATAATGTAAGTTTTATCCTACATGGACCTCCAGGAACAGGAAAGAGTCAGACTATTACTGCCATGATCGCCAATGCACTCATGAAAGGTAAGCGGGTTTTATTTGTTGCGGAAAAGAAAGCTGCACTGGATGTTGTATCTGAAAAGTTACAAGGTATAGGGCTTGAAGATTTCTGTTTAGATATATATGGAGAGAAAGAAACAAAGAGAAGTATTCTAAATCAGATATCTAGAAATATGGAGCTTAAGTACCTTGGAATCCATACAGATTATGATAAAAGACTTAAGGATTTACAGGATAGAAAGGCATATCTTGATGCATATGCAACTGAGCTTCATAAGAAACTACCATGCGGTGTAAGTATAAGACAACTTATAGATGAATATGAGAGTATAGAAGATACAGGTAAAAACGTAAGATTCGAGAGAGAATTTGTACGTTCATGTGATCTTGAGAAACTTAATGATTATAAGAATCTGTTGACTGATATGGTCACTGCAGGAAAAGAGATAGGCCATCCCAAAGATTCAGTATATAAGTTCGTTGGAGTAGATGAGTATTCTCAGAGTTTAAGAAGATCTCTGGAAGAAGATTCATACGAATATATAGATCAATTAAAGAAACTGGAAGCAGTTGGAAATAATACATCTGAAATCTATAGGTGTATACCACCTAAAGATTACAGTGATTGGACAAGGCTTACTGAAATATCAAAAGCTTTGATAAACAGCATAGATATTCCTGAATCCTTGTTATCAGAAGATGACATTGATCAGACATTCTTTAATCCGATCAAGTATTTGAACGAAAAAGCAGAATATCAGAAACAAACCGATGCATTTTTAAACGAATGGGATGAGAGAATTCTAGATTTTGATTTTGAGGATCTGATGCTTCGGCTAGTTGCTGCTGAGAAAAAACTAATAGGCAAGGCTAAAGCGAAGGAAGCTGTTCTGCATGAGCTATCAGTATTTTCAAAAAATGGCAAAGAAGTCACAGATGTTGAGTATGTAAAGAAATCTGTTGATACATACAGAAATAAAAAAGAATCTTTCAAAGAACTCGAGGATTCTATTAGACCAGAGTGGAAAGAGATATTTGAAAAGTATCCGACAGATGATCAACTAAAAGAGTATAAGCAACATGTCAAGGACAGCAAAGCGGCAGTAGGCGAATACTCTGATAGCGTTGTTCAGATAATTAAAAACGGGAACTATGAGGAATGTATTCAAGCTGCAAAGGCGTATCTGTTAGCGGTAGAAGATTATAAAAAGAAAGATAAGGAGTTCAACGAACTCTTACAGATGATGCCATACAATCCAGCCGAGGATTGGGTTGCTAACAAAATAAAGAGAATAGAAGAACTGACAAGTGATATGAACCAACTTAAGAATTGGATAGAATATCGCCACGCTGAGCAGCCATGTCTTGATGCAGGACTAGAGGCTATCTGCGAAAAATACAGAGAAGGTCTTGTACATGATGAAGTTGTACCTACATTCTTTAAGAGTCTTTATAAAGAGATGATATGGCAGGCAATGGATGAATTACCGGATGTCAATAAATTCTCTGGTAACACATTCAAAGAAAAAGTAAATCAGTTTTATAAGTTAGATAACGAATTTATAGAAGTTACTAAGGAAGAGATACTATATCAATTAAGGCAGAAGACACCGTCTGCTTTAGCAAGTGTTGAGAAGAGTATTAATGGTAAAGAGATTCGTAAGGCCATAAAGAGTGGAGGAAGAGGAACTTCGATCAGGAAATTGATGAGCGAGAGATTCAACACAATCATCACATGTTGTCCCTGTATGTTAATGACTCCATTAACCGTAGCAAAGTATATTCCGCCTCAGAATGACGTCTTTGATCTCGTTGTATTTGATGAGGCATCGCAGTTACCTACAGCACAGGCAGTAGGAGTAATAGCTCGTGGCAAAAATGCTGTTATAGTAGGTGATCCGAATCAGATGCCGCCTACCGCTTTCTTCAGCGGAAAATATGATGATTATGAGACCAGTGAATTTGCAGATTTGGAAAGTATTTTAGATGATTGCCAGGTATTCGGCATGCCAGATACTCATCTTACGTGGCACTATAGAAGTCGTCATGAGAGTCTTATTGCATTCAGTAATAGAAATTACTACAAAAATGATATATTAACCTTCCCTTCAGTAAATGACAGTGAACGTAGGATCACGCTTGTTACAGTAAATGGCAGAAAGAAAGGAAACATAAACGAAAGAGAAGCACATAGAGTTGTTGAG
>CACXCB010000120.1 GCA_902766005.1 uncultured Erysipelotrichaceae bacterium
ACAATACCCTCGGCATCCTTTCAAGAAACGGTATCAACATTGTCAAACTGGAATCCAGACCGATTCCCGGAAGGATATTCGAATATCTTTTCTATATCGATTTTTACGGCAATACAGAAGACAGGGAAATGAAACAGATCCTGCATGAACTGGATCTGCATTGTGTGGAAATGAGAATTCTCGGCTGTTACAAAGAGGCGGAAAGATAAGATGGAAAAGACAGTCAGACAGTATAGTAAAATCTACAGAAAAGTGCTGAAAGAAGCCGGACTGGATGATTCCAAACAGAATATTTCTCTTTATGAAAAACGTCTGGAAGAGATGTATCAATCAGATAACTTCAAAAAGCACAACATCTATCCCTCCACAAATACAACATATATTTATGCGGTGATTGCCATGTGTCTGGAACTGAAAAGACATAACCTGAGTGACCTGCAGATCCTCGATGCGGTAAACAAAGGCTTCAGCGCAAGAAGAAACTTTTCCAAAAGACTGATCCGGATCATTGATAAACTTCCCAACAGTTATGAAATAGCTGAAAAATGGAATATATCCGATCATGCAAAACGTGAAAAGGATGGCAGTCTTACATATGAATATTTCAATGTTTCCAATGGGAAGATTGAATATAAAATTACAAAATGCATGTATGCAGAAATGTTTGAAACATACGGCATACGCAGCTTTTGCAAAATCTTCTGCATGACCGATACGATGGCATATGAAAATCTTCCGGCACATGTGAAATTCATCAGGCATTCCGATTTATCGGATGGTGACTGCTGTTATGATGAAATCATTAAAAAAGAAGCTGACAACTGAGTGCATGGGAATAAAAGAATATACACAGGATCTTCGATAAATGAGAAAACAATTATCTCTGATTATACAGATAAGATTGAGGTGTTTTATGAATATATTCCGGAAATTCAATGAGATAAAATTAAGCGAAAGCGAACAGGAAATTGTGAATCTGATATTGAAGGATCCCTATGCATTTACAGAAATGTCGGTGCATGATATTGCCGGTAAATGCTATGTATCCAGGGCTACTGTCTATCGGCTTTGCGACAAGCTGGAGGTATCCGGCCTTTCCGATTTGAAAGTGCAGATCAGAAGCGACCTGGAGGATTATAAAGCAGAGGAAGGCGCATTTGATTTTAGCTATCCGGTGCAGGAACATGACAGAAGTGAATGGAAGATTGCCAATATTCTCAAAGAGGACTACGAGAAAACACTGGTATCCACTTTGAATCTTCTGCATTATGATGAATTGAAAAAGGCAGCCTGCAGAATTGAAAAGTGCAGACTGATCAATATTTACACCGATGCCGGCAATATCTTTTTTGCGGAAAACTTTGCTTTCCAGATGATGGAGATTAACAGACAGGTACATGTGCCGGAAGTCTCCTATATGCAAAGACTGGCTGCGGCAACCAGTGATAAAAATACGTTTTCGATTGTCATCTCTTTCGGGGGAAGGGCTTTGCAGATTGAAACATTATGTAAGATTCTTAAGGACAGAAACAGCCCGGTTCTGTTGATTTCATCTTCTGAGGCCAAAACGCTGTTTCCGTATGCCGACTTCAGGCTGCTGCTTTCGCCGCATGAGGATCATTATCAGAAGATCTCTTCCTTCTCGACTAGAATCTCTCTGTTATATCTGCTGGACATGCTGTATACGTGTGTATTCAATCTGGATTATGAAAAAAATAAGGAAGCAAAAACCGCTTATTATCATCAGATGAACAAATTCTGAGACAGGAGTCTCATGATAGGAAACCATTCCGGTTTCCCCGTATGAGATTGCAGACCGTTATCTTCCAAAGACATTCCTTTCATGGATTGTCTTTTTTATAATACAGGCATAAGAAAAAAGGAGGAATATATGATCAGAGCAATTTTACTTGATATTGACGGAACACTGACTAACGACAAAAAGGAAATTACCCCGAAAACAAAGGAAGCTTTATTGAAGGCACAGGCAAACGGCGTAAGGCTTGCATTAGCAAGCGGCAGACCTGACCAGGGCCTTGTCAAATATGCAAAAATGCTGGAGATGGACAAAAACCACGGCATATTCGTATGTTATAACGGAGCAAAGGTCATGGACTGCCAGAGCGGGGAAGTGTATTTCGATCAGGCAATGAGCATCGATGAAGCTAAAGCAGTACTGGAGCACATGAAGAAATTCAAGGTATCACCGATTGTTGCCAAAGGGGAATATATGTATACCAATGATGTCTACAGCGGTTTCCTGCAAAGAAACGGAGATCCGATTAACATCATTGAATACGAATCCCGCTCCAACGGATATATTCTCTGTGAGAAAAGAGATCTTGCTGAGTTTGTGGATTTCCCGGTTGAAAAGATTCTGAATGCCGGTGAGCCGGATTACATGAAAGAGCATTATGAAGAAATGATGGAACCTTTCAAGGACACACTTTCCTGCATGTTTACTTCACCGGTATACTTTGAATTCACCGCAAAGGGAATTGACAAGGCAAAGGCAATCGATACGGTTTATCGTTCATTGGGTTATGAGCCTGCTGAGCTGATGGCTTTCGGTGATGCGCAGAATGATCTCAGCATGCTGAAATATGCAGGTGTCGGTGTTGCCATGGGAAATGCCGTTGAAGAAGTAAAGGATGCTGCAGACTACATCACTCTTTCCAACAATCACGATGGCATTGCAGCAGCTTTGGAAGTCTATCAGGACTGGATGTAAAGAAATATGGTCATTGAACATATCGCCATCTACCTTGATGACCTGGAAGCCGGCAAAGCATTTTTTGAAAAGTATTTTAACGGAACGGCAGGGAAAGGTATCACAATCCCAATACGGGATTCTCATCCTATTTCATCACCTTTGAAGATGGAGCAAGGCTGGAGCTGATGCACAAACCGGATATGCGTAATCAGATCAAATATCTTTCACGGACAGGCTATGCCCATATGACATTCAGCGTCGGTTCAAAAGAAAAGGTGGACGAACTGACACAGATTCTGAAAGAGGACGGGTACTGTCTGATCAGCGGTCCGAGGGTTACCGGTGACGGGTATTACGAAAGCTGTATTCTCGGATTTGAACCAGATTGAAATCACGATATAAAAAACATACAGGCAGCTTCTGTAAAAGAGGCTGCCTGTCACTGTTTGGATAAAATCATTTAAAATGGATGAAAAATTTTCAACATTGTGAAAAAATGAAAAAAGTACTTGTGTTCAGAATGCATGCATAGTAGAATACTACCCATAGAGAGAAAAATGATGAAGATTTACACATATAGTTACTTTTACTTTATCTTTAGATAGTCAGGGCAGTTATTGGATAATTGCCCGTTTCATCTTGATTCAGGCATTATCTAATGGATAGTAAATCAGACCATGCGATAATGCCGCATGGTTTTTATTTTCGGAGGGAAGAAAGATGCAGATCAATGTAAACACAACCACAAAATCCTATCCCATCTACATGGAAAGAGGGATTTTGTTTCACGCAAAAGAATTTATCGGAAGAAGCGGGCATGTATTTCTGTTAAGTGAAGACGGTGTTCCCGAAAAATGGCGCAATGCCTTGCAGGAACAATATCCCGATGCGTATATGCATGTATTCCATGGGGGAGAAGCTTCCAAAAACTTTGATACATTGCAGCAGATCCTTGCCGCAATGTCGGATCACCATGTTTCCCGAAAGGATACATTGATCGCTCTTGGCGGAGGGGTGACCGGGGATATGGGCGGTTTTGCCGCATCCATCTATATGAGGGGCATTCCGTATATTAATATTCCTACAACGACTCTGTCCCAGATTGATTCTTCCATCGGTGGCAAAACAGCGATTGACTTCCATGGCAGGAAGAACAATGTCGGTGCCTTCTGGCAGCCGGACATGGTGCTGGTGGATTTAGATACATTATCTACACTGACGCCAAGGCATTTCCATAACGGACTTGCAGAAGCTGTAAAGGAAGGACTGATTAAAGATCCTGACTTGTTTGCCCTGTTTGAAAAAGATGATTATATGGATCATCTCGAGGAGATCATTGAAAAATGTCTTCGCATTAAAAAAGCTGTCGTGGAAAACGATGAAAGGGAGTCGGGTGAAAGAAAACTATTAAACTTCGGGCACACAATCGGTCATGCCTATGAATCCTATCATGGCATGGATGGGTATTACCATGGGGAATGCGTAGCCATGGGCATGATGTCCATCATGACTAATGAAGTACTGAAAGAAAGATTACAGAAAGTGCTGAACCGCCTGCAGCTTCCTTCAGAATGCATCTATGATGCAGATGCAGTCATTGCACTGATGAAAGCGGACAAGAAAGCAGATCATGACCGGATTACGATTGTGCAGGTAGATGAGATCGGAAAAGGTTATCTCAAAGATATTTCTATGGATGAAATGGAAAGGATGATCAGAAAATGAGCAACACATTCGGTAAACATATAACCGTCACATTATTCGGTGAATCGCATGGCCCTGCGATCGGTGCGGTAATTGATGGATTGCCTGCCGGCATTCCTGTTGATGAAGCATTCATCTTGAAACAGATGCAGAAAAGAAAGGCATCCGGTTCCATTTCTACAAGCCGCAGGGAGGATGACTTGCCACAGTTTCTTTCCGGTATCCGAAACGGATATACCGAAGGAACACCTGTATCTCTCATCATTCCCAACAATAATGTCAACCGGAAGGATTATGACAATATCGCTCTGGTTCCAAGACCTTCCCATGCCGATTACACCGGTCATATAAAATACAGCGGATTTGAGGATGCATCGGGTGGCGGACATTTCAGCGGAAGGCTGACTGCACCGTTGGTTGCAGCAGGTGCCATCTGTCTGAATGCTTTGGAAAAGAAGGGCATTGATATCGGCACGCATATTCTGAATCTGCATGGCATCAAAGATGATTCCTTTCAGGACATGGAAGAGGAAATCCGCTTGCTGAATGAGAAAACCTTCCCTGTTTTAAATTCTGAAGCAGAAGAAAAAATGATCAGGGAAATTGAAGATGCACGTGATAAAAAAGATTCCGTCGGAGGGATACTGGAAACGGTTGTCACAGGCCTCGAAGCAGGTATCGGAGAACCTTTCTTCGATTCCTTGGAAAGCAGTATTGCCCATGGCGTATTTTCCATTCCGGCTGTTAAAGGCATATCGTTCGGGGCAGGGTTTGGATTTGCGGAAATGTATGGTTCTGAGGCAAATGATCCCTTTGCGATTGAAGAAGGTAAAGTAGTAACGATGTCAAATCATAACGGCGGTATAAACGGTGGTATTTCCAATGGCATGCCGATCCTGTTTCAGACTGTGATCAAACCGACTCCTTCCATATCACAACCACAAAAATCCGTGAACCTCGGCACCATGGAAGAAACAGAACTGGTGATTCAGGGAAGACATGATCCTGCAATTATTCATCGGGCAAGGGTAGTAGTAGACAGTGTAACTGCACTTGTTATTATGGATCAGCTGTTAGAAAGGCATGGAAGCTTATGGTTTCAGGAACATTAAAACTGGGGTTAATCGGTTATCCTCTCGGACACAGCTGGTCGCCGCAGATTCATAAATACTTGATTGATGCAGATTATCAGTTATGGCCTCTCAGGGAAGAGGAACTGGATGATTTCTTTGCTGAAAAAGACTTTGACGGCATCAATGTCACTATCCCCTACAAGCAGACAGTCATGGCATATCTTGATGAAATCGATCCGGCCGCAAAACAAATCGGCGCAGTCAATACCATTGTCAACAGAAACGGAAAGCTGTATGGCTATAACACGGATTATGAAGGCCTGATGGGCATGCTTCAGGCAAATGACATCGTAATTGCAGGAAGACATGTTGCCATTTTGGGAAGCGGCGGTGCTTCCAAGGCGTGCAGGGCTGCTGTCATAAAGATGGGCGGTACATATGATATTGTCAGCAGGACAGGGAAAAAAAGCTGTATTACATATGAGGATATGTATCAAAAACAATCCTCCTATGCGGTATTAATCAATACAACACCTGTTGGCATGTATCCCCGCAATGATGAGGTGCCGGTGGATTTGCAGGCATTTACGAATCTTGAGAGTGTGGTGGACATCATTGCCAATCCATTGCGTACAAGACTGCAGTTTGAAGCCAAAATGAAAGGATTGAAATATTGCGGTGGATTTGAAATGCTGGTAAGACAGGCATATGCCGCAGATTATTATTTCACGGGTGAGTGGCCTGATTCTTCCTTGATTGCTTCCTGCATGAATGAATTATACAGAAAGAAAAGAAATATAGTATTGATCGGCATGCCGACTTCAGGAAAAACAACCGTTTCTTCTCTGTTAGCGGAAAAGGTTGAAAAAGAAGTCATAGAAATGGATGATGAAGCATCCTATCTTCTCGGAACATCCATCAGGGACTGTTTTGAAAAAAACGGAGAGGAATATTTCAGGAACCTGGAAAGCAGAATCGCCGAATCATTAAGAGAAGGCAATGCATGCATCATTTCTTGCGGCGGGGGTGTCATCAAAAGAGAAGAAAACATGCGCTATCTTTCCGAAAATGGCATTGTTGCATGGATCCAGAGGGATCTGCACCAATTGTATCCGACAGATTCACGTCCGTTGAGTGCAACAAATGATTCCATCAAAAAGATGTATGATGAAAGACTGCCGTTATATGCGAAATATGCAGACATCTGCATTGATAATACCGGGGATATCCGGGATACGTTGTGCGAAATCATGGAAAAGACAGGAGAAAAAGTATGATTATCACATTAAAAAAAGAAGCTCCACAGAAGGAAGTTGACAAACTGCATCAGTATTTTACAGACAAGGGTCTGAAGGTCAACATGATCCAGGGTGAAAACTACAATGTATTCGGACTGGTAGGAGATACAAGCCATTTATCAGAAAGAGATATCTTAGCTAACGAATGGGTGGAAAATGTACAGAGAGTCGCTGCTCCGTACAAGCTGGCAAACAGAATGTTTCATCCTGAAGATACAATTGTCGATGTCGGAGGAGTCAAAGTCGGTGCCGGACAGAAAGTTGTTATCATAGGAGGACCTTGCTCGGTTGAGGGAGAGGATCAAATCTGCCGCATTGCCCAGGAAGTCAAGGAGTGCGGTGCAGACATGCTCAGAGGCGGTGCGTATAAGCCGCGTACTTCTCCGTATTCTTTCCAGGGCCTTGGCTATGAAGGTATTCTGGATATGGTAGAGGCACGCAAACACACAAAACTGCCGATTGTCAGCGAACTCATGAGTGCGGATAAAATTGATGAATTCGAAGAGAATGTCGATCTTGTACAGATCGGTGCAAGAAACATGCAGAATTTTGATTTGCTGAAGGCGTGCGGACATATTTCCAAACCCATTCTTCTGAAAAGGGGAATGAGTGCTACAATTGAAGACTGGATCATGTCGGCAGAATATATCATGGCTTCCGGAAATCCGAATGTCATCTTCTGTGAAAGAGGCATTCGTACATTTGAAACCTATACAAGAAATACGCTGGACCTGGCAGTTATTCCGATCATCAAGGAGAGAACCCATCTGCCGATTATCATCGATCCATCCCATGCTACAGGAGACTATAAGCTTGTGGAAGCTGTATCTCTTGCCGCAATAGCTGCCGGAGCTGATGGCTTGATTATTGAAGTCCATGATCATCCGTCTTCTGCATGGAGCGATGGTGCACAATCCTTGAAACCGGATCGTTTCCAGCAGCTGATTGAAAAAGCAAGGCTTGTCGCAAAAGCCATAGGAAGAGAGCTTTAATGTTTAAAAACATCCGAAGAGGAAAACCAGTCAAAAAAGACATATACATCCCTTCCAGCAAATCCCTCTCACACCGGGCAATCATCTGTGCCTCTCTTGCACAGGGCACATCGTATCTTCACCACATCGATACAAGCATGGATATCGAGGCAACAATCCATGCGATGGAATTGTGGGGAACCCGTTTTGAAAGAGATGATGATACATTGATCGTTTACGGAAAAGGAAAAGCAGGAAACATTTCTCAGAATGTGGATTGCGGGGAGTCAGGAAGCACATTGCGCTTTCTGATTCCTTTATTTGCGTCTGCTTCACAACCGGTTCGTTTTATCGGACATGGACGCTTGCCGCAAAGACCGCAAACCGTCTATGAGGAAATCTTTCGCAAACAGGATCTCCTGTTTCAAAAAGAGGGAAACGGCATTTTGGTACAAGGTCCACTGAAACCCGGAAAGTTTCAGGTTCCCGGTAATGTTTCTTCACAATTCATCAGCGGTTTATTATTCGTATTGCCTGTATTGCAGGAGGATAGCGAGATCGAAATCCTGCCTCCGTATGAGTCACAATCATATGTAAATTTGACGATTGCCGCATTAAAAGAAGCGGGTATTATTGTCAGGAAAGATAATATGCATCTTGATATATCCGGGAATCAGAAATACAAGCCTCTTGATATAACAGTTGAAGGGGATGATTCGCAGATGGCTTTTTTTGCGGCATATTCCCTGATGCATCATCAGGAAGTCATTGTCAAAAACATGAATCATGACTCCTTGCAGGGCGATCATGTGATTCTGGATATATTTGAAAAAGCAGGCGGGAAATATGAGTATATAGAAAATGGCTACCGCTTTCTCGGGGGCTCTCCTGTCGCATTTGAAGCGGATCTTTCAAACTGTCCGGATCTTGGACCGATACTGTTTGCTTTGGCGGCAGTGTGTCCGGGACAAAGTGTAATTCACAATATACAGAGATTGCGCATTAAAGAGAGTGACCGTGCGGCTGCTATGGAAGAAGAATTAAGCAAACTCGGCTGTAAGATTCACACAGATGAAAGGAATGCATATATCCAGGGAGGAATAGTTTTTGACAAGGATTGTGTTCTTTCGGGACATAATGACCATCGCATTGTCATGGCTTTGAGCATATTAGCCACAATCAGCCATGAGTATGTTAAGATAGATGGCACGGAAGCGATTCAAAAAAGCTATCCCGGTTTTTTTGAAGATCTTCTGAAAACGGGAGCAGACATATGTTAGAGAAAAAACTGGAGATTACCATTGTCGGATTGGGACTTCTCGGCGGAAGCTATGCACAAGGATTTTATGAAGCAGGGTATGCGGTAAACGGTATTGATACAGATGAAAAAGCTGTGCAATATGCCTTGGACCAAGGCTGGATTAAAAGAGGATCAACCGATGTGTCCCTCCTGCAGGAAAGCGATATTGTGATTTCAACGCTGTATCCTCTTGTTTTGAAAGACTGGATTCAGACAAACGGAAAACTTTTAAAGGAAGGGAGCATCTTTACGGATGTAACAGGTGTGAAGCGGCAGATCATCGATGCGGTGAATGCCAATATACCGGAATCGGTTGAATTTATTGCCTGTCATCCGATGGCAGGAAGAGAGTTTAGAGGCATTCAATATGCAGATGCGCACCGGTTCCATGATGCCAACTTCATCATTGTGCCCACAGAGAAAAATACGCAAAAAGCAATTGAACTTGCTGAAGATATTGCACATGCATTAAAGTTTCAGAGAATTTCTGTCTTAACTGCAGAAGAACATGATAAAATGATCGGGTATTTGTCACAGCTGACACATGTGATTGCCGTATCATTGATGAACATGAGTGATAACGAGCACCTTGTATCATTGACAGGAGACAGCTTCAGGGATTTGACGAGAATTGCCAACATCAATGAGAGGCTCTGGCCGCAACTGTTCATTCTGAATAAGGATTATCTGGTGAAAGAAATTGACGGATTCATCGATGAAATGGAATCATTCAAACAGATGATCGAAAAAGAGGATGAAGAGGGAATGAAGGCTAAGCTTCTGCAGTCTACCGAAAGAAGAAAGAAATTTGATAAGAAATGAATAAGAACAAATATTTTGGTACAAAGGATTTTTATAAGAGAACTGCGCATATCGCAGTTCCTTTAGCGTTACAGAATGCATTGCAATCTTGCATGTCGATGGTAGATACGCTCATGGTCTCCTGGATCGGCATGGTTTCTGCGGTAGGTACTGCTTCGCAGATCGATGTTCTTTCCAGCATGATTTCCTATGGCTGTATCGGCGGAATCGGCATGTTTGCCTCACAGTTTTACGGGGCAAAAGATGAAAAGAATTTAAAGAAATGTCTTGGTCTGAGCCTGGTTCTGGTTTTATCCAATGCGTGTATGTGGATTCTTCTGGCAACATTCTTCGGAAGGCAGATTCTGAGCTTCTACATGAATGATCCAACCATTGTTTCTTATGGTTTAAAGTATCTGAATATCTCCAAATGGAGCTTATTGTTAGGCGCATTCTCTTTTGCCTTCAGCAATATGTACAGAAGCACACAACAACCGAAAGTGGCATTGCGGATATCTGTCTTTAGCGGACTATGCAATGTATTGTTCAACTGGCTGTTAATCTACGGTATCTGGATTTTTCCTGAGATGGGTGTAGAAGGGGCAGCCCTTGGAACAGTCCTTGCCCAGGGTATCAGCGCATTGACGCTTGTCTCACATGCAGTATATACAAAACAGGCATTTATCGGACCGCTTTCCCAGATGTTTGCTCTTGAAAAATCGTTTGTCAAACCGATCTTTGAAAGAATTCTGCCTTTGATTATCAATGAATCAACCTTCGGTGTCGGACAGACTTTATTCATTAAAGCCTTCGGCGTGTTGGGAAAGGAACAGATGGATGCATACTATGCAGGCAATCAGATTTTTAACCTGATGACATTTGTGATCTATGGTTATGGCTCATCTGTTCAGATTCTTTTAGGCAGTGAGCTCGGTCAGGGAAAGATCGAACAGGCGAAAGAAGAGTGCGATTATCATATCGGTTTAGCTACTGTATTATCGATTTGTCTTGTCTCTTTTCTGATTCTTTTTGCCAAGCCGATGGTATCTTTGTTTCAGCTTGCACCGGATATTGAAAAGATTGCCATCAGCATTGTCTATGTGTTCGCAGTAAAAGCTTCGATGCGTTTGTATAACTTTATGATCTTCTGCATCTTAAGAGCAGGAGGGGATGCCAAAATCATTCAGTTCCTGGATTCGGGACTGGAATGGGCAGTCGGCTTGCCTGCCGCCTTCTTATGCGTACATCTGTTTCATTTGAACAATATTGCGATTGTGCTATTGATTACGCAGCTTGAACAGTTGGTTAGACTTGTCTTTGGCATGAGAAGGGTAAAAACGTATAAATGGGCAAAAGATTTGACAAAACTGGTACAGGCTTAAATCATTGTGCTATAATCTATGGGCTATGAAAAAGAAAGAATGGATCATCATTCTGGTGCTTGCAGTTGTATCTGTAATAGCTATCGTGGTGATGAATATGAAAAAAGAAAAACCGATTGAAAATCCGGTTTCCATCATCTACCATAACCAGGTCATTCAGCAGTTTGATCCGGAAGTGGATGCGATTTATCATATCGAGGGTGATTACGGCGGACTGGATGTGGAAGTCAAAGATGGCAGATGGCATGTGATCAATGAGGAATGTCCGAATCACATCTGTGCACAGATGGGCTGGATGGGTTTAGATGATATTATTCCGATTACATGTATTCCTAACGGCATTGTGATTTATCCGGGAGTCGAGGAATGAACATCTCCAAAACAAGACATTTTGTATATCTTGCTCTGTTCAGTGCAATGGCAATTGTATTGAGTATCATCGAATCCATATACATCGGACCGATCTTCTTTATGGTCCGTATCGGCTTGGCGAATATTGTTGCCTTGGTTACAATAAAGATCTTAGGCGTCAAAGAGATGATCATTGTCAATGCAATGAGAGTTGTGATCGCAAATCTGATGAGAGGTTTGATCTTCGGCAGTACTTTCTGGATTTCACTTGGCGGTGTGGTTCTCTCATCTGTCGTATTGATTCTTCTGGATAAGATGAAGAGCTCCCTGATGTTCACATCGATTCTCTGTTCGATCGCCCATTCGGTCGGGCAGGTTATTGTGGTTTGTATGTTTTACATGCAGCCAAGAGTAGCGGCAATATTACCGTATCTGCTGGCAGGATCCATTCCGATGGGTGTGATAACAGGATTTACCGCAAAGCTTGTATTATCACGTATTAAACCTTTACGTAAAGAGCATGGATTGAACTGACTTCCTGAGAAAGGAGTCTTTAAAAGGACAGGCACAGCCTGTCCTTTTTGCATGTTTTAGAAATTTATAATATTTCACCATTGGATTCGCAGACCTTCTTGTACCAGAAGAAGGAATCTTTCTTGCTTCTGGAGAAGTCGCCTGTACCATCATCATGTCTGTCAACATAGATGAAGCCGTAACGTTTTGCATACTGTCCTGTTCCTGCAGAAACAAGGTCAATCGGTCCCCATGTTGTGTAACCGATTAACGGTACACCGTTTTCGCATGCTTTCTTCATGGATTCAATATGTCCCTTGAAGTAGGAAATTCTGTAATCATCATGAATGGATCCGTCTTCTTCTACTTTATCAAATGCACCAAAGCCATTTTCTACGACCATCAGCGGAACGCCCGGATATCTGTCAGCCAATGTTTCCAGTGTATGTTCTAATCCATCCGGATCAATCTGCCAGCCCCAGTCGGAAGCTTTCAGATACGGGTTCTTGCCACCGTGAGTCATATTGCCGCCTGTTGTCTCTGCACCTGCATGTGTTGTGATGCAGTTAGACATGTAGTAAGAGAAGGTATGGAAGTCTACAGTTCCTTCTTTAATAATCTTTGCATCTTCTTCGTTATCCATGAAAGAGGTATCTACACCCATATCTGTCAGATATTTTCTTGCCCAGACAGGATATGCACCTCTGACCTGTACGTCACAGCAGAGGTTGTTCTTGAGGTTCTCTTCTTTATCGCAAGCTAATACATCTTTCGGATCCGGTGTCAGCGGATACGCTGTAACATGTGCAATCATGTTGCCGATCATGAAATCAGGGTTGATTTCATGTCCGAGTTTGACAACTTTGGCAGATGCAACGAATTCATTATGCAATGCTTCATAGGTTCTCTGCCTGTTGGATTTGAGATCGGAGAGCTTGATTGGCTCTGTTGCATTGATGTCTTCCTCTTCCATGATGCCAAGGCCATAGAGGTTTCCGATGCCGCCTTCACCCATGCAGGCAATATTGATTTCATTGAATGTCAGCCAGTATTTTACTTTGTTCTTATAGCGCTTGAAGATGGTTTCACAATACTTCACAAACAGATCGATGACTTCTCTATTAGAGAATCCGCCGTATTTTGTGACAATTGCCCATGGAATCTCATAGTGGCAGATTGTGACCAATGGCTCGATGTTGTACTTTTTGCACTCATCAAATAC
>CACXCB010000121.1 GCA_902766005.1 uncultured Erysipelotrichaceae bacterium
AAGAATGATATTATAAAAATGCTTGAGATGAAAAATGATGGTGAAGACCCATCAAATCATCTCCTTTCACTATTGGATGAGATGTTGCTAGATTTAGAAAAATAGACTCTCCGTAGAAGCAAATATCAGAGGGATAATACATTCAATGAATGCAAATTCTGGTATTCATTTTCGGGGCACAAAATATCCTCTGATGGCAGATCTATTATAATTAATTCAGTTGCTGTTTTTTTCTTCGGGCATAATCCTTCTTGTTTATATTCGGACTTGATTTTGCATCATAGTGAAGAAAAAAGCTCTTAGTAAGCAATATAACAAACAAATATCTGCAGGTTAGAGTTAGTGCAGTCGTAAGATATTTCAATGAATAAAAGGGGCTTTCGAGTACCAAGAATGTGAGTCACATATTTTGAGAAGAGGATATCGGCACCGTAAGGAACAACGTTGTTGTTCTTTTTTTTTGTCACAACAATCATTTTTTGAGAGTTTAAGTATATGAAATCGGAAGGCGTTGAGTATTCCGGGGAGAAATACATCACCTGTTCGGACTGAGGAAATCACCATTCCGGTCGAATGGAAATCATAGATCTGCGATCTGGATGATATCACTTGAGCCGAGTTAAGTAAAAGCGTAAGGCCTTGAGAGGAAAGTTCAGACGGAAGACAATATCGCAGGCAGACGCTTTCGCTGGATGCGGCCAATGATAAGAGCAGCTGGATGAGGACAGATGAGCATAACCCTGACAGCTTCCTTGACAGAGAAGAACTGGAGGAGATGCGACAGAGAAGGTCAGAGGAGATCCGTGAGATCATGAATCAGCTCAGCGATGAGCAGACAGAGCTTGCGCAGGCTATGCATGATAAAAAATTCACCCAGGAAGACTATGCGGAGAAAAAGGGCGTTTCACAGTCCGCAATGCGTCGCTGGGTCCGGGCATCTTTAGCGGGTTTTATGACCTCTCAGGTCATAAAACAGAGATCCTATGACCTGAGAGGTCATAAAAAACACCACCTTAACGCCATCTTATAAAGCGGCAGAGACGGGCGAAAGCTCGTCTTTTGTATTGTCTGTAGTTATGGAAAAATGTTTGTCGTTGCCTGATACGTTAGGTTCATGCTATTCTCATGACATAGGATAAAGTGCGGCATCTTATGAGTACGTATGTGTAAAGAAGAAAGCAACATCTACAATAACATAAGGCGGAGGGAGCGGCTGTGTTTTCCGGATTATCCGCAGGAGGAATGGTGTGATTTCAGACAGGATTATGAATCAGGGATGACACTGAAGCAGATTGCCGAGAAGTACCTGTGTGATCCGCGAACAGTCAGAAAAAGCATCACAGCCAATAAGTCCAGCAGCGAGATCGGCGGCCAGACAGCCCCAACCAAACTGGCAGCCTTTGCGGAAAGAATCGATGCATTGTACGGGGAATATGTTTTTCGTTCACCGGACAGCAGCTCCGGAAAGCATGGCATCTGTGAAATCAGCAGGAGAATCACAAATCAGCTGTTGAAGGATGGATACACCGGCAGCGAACGCACCGTCCGCAATTATCTGCGAAGCAACTATCGGTTTGTTGCCAGATCGGATGAGGAAGATAAGGAGGCAGACAATGCTTAAAATCAAAACAACACCAAACCTGTATGGTGTGACTCTCATGGGGGACTATGAGGATCTTGATAAACTCTATGACAGCATCAGTAATTATCTGGAGTTCTATCAGAACAGCCACGACAGAATTCTTCCGTACCATGAATACGAATATCTGTTATCACTGAATTATGATATCAGACATTGTTATCAGGGTGACAGGGGATATGAAATAGTGGAGAACAATTCTGATCAGTATGGGAGCATGGCCGATGTCATATTCAAAGCTTCAGAAGAGTTTAAGGACGAGATCGAGAATGTACATGCAGAGCATAAGAACGGCAATCTGTATTATACTGTCGAGATTCTGTATCCGCTGATATTCCATTATCTGATCACATTTGACAGATTGCTGGAAGAGGAACCGGATGAAAGCTGGTTTGAAGAAACGCGTGAAAACGGGCAGAAATGGAAGGAACAGTATACGATGATCGATGCAGTACGTGACAGAGGTCAGATGATGCATCTCACCGGACTGTTCTGGGATAATCTGCAGGACCTGCTTGGCTCAGAAAAAGCCAATGCAGTTTATGATTACTATACAGGTGTGGATTTCCCGGCGCCGACGTCAATGTACTGTAATGCGCTCATACATTGTCAGCTCGTGAACTTTGAAGAGATGACCGAAGAAGAAAAACTGGACTTCCATCTGGCAAGTATATATGAAATCATTGATGTTGAAGATATGCTCACCTACCCGGAAGAATTAGAAGAAAATCTTGATCAATACGAGCATGCTATTACTGCATTGAATAAAGATGGCAGAACAAGATTTCCAATCAGAGAAGAATTCTATGATGAACTGGATAAAGTATATGATCCGTCAAAACCGTTTTACAGAAACAACTTCGAGGACTTCCTGAATGACACATACGGTCAGGATTCGGATCCATTCGAGACGGGCGAGTTTCAATGGTAGGAATCTGTTGGAACCGAGATAGGAAATGATACAATTGCTCTGGATACATGTAGAAGACAAAATGATAAAGGCAATCAGGGCCTGAATGTACGAGAAAAAACATTGACAGTGCTGAGCATAGACCGTATACTTTAGGTACAGATAAGAGGATTATGGGCTGGTCGTAAGACCCGGGTCCACCTATTGGCGGGTAAGACACCCGCCATTTTTTGAGAGGGAAATGGCATGAAAGAATTAAGTGTCTTTGTCGACGAGAGTGGAGATTTCGGAGAATACGAAAAACATTCACCGTATTATATAATCACGCTGGTTCTGCATGACCAGAAGGAAGATATCAGTAATCAGCTGGCACATCTTGAAACAGAGCTGTCAAATATGGGGTTTCCGGAGCATTATATCCATACAGGACCGATTATTCGTAAGGAAGAAGAATACAGATATCTCGACTTGAAGGTCAGGCAAAAGCTCATGAAACGAATGATGGGATTTGTCAGGCAACTTAACATCCAATGCGGCTCGTTTTATATTGAAAAGAGAAAAATAGATGAACCTCTTACTGCTGTAAGCTTGCTGAGCAAACAGATAGCATCATTTATTAAAGAACATCTGGAGTATTTTGTTTCCTTTGATGTTGTCAAAGTATATTATGATAATGGACAGGTTGAGGTCAATAAGATCTTGGCCTCAGTCTTTAACACGTTGTTGGAGAATGTGGAGTTTCGAAAAGTTCTTCCATCATCATACAGATTGTTTCAAGTAGCGGATCTTATCTGTACAATCAGGCTTGCAGAACTCAAACTTGATAATCATCAATTATCATCTTCCGAGCGGCGCTTCTTTAAGGATGAGAGGACCTTAAAGAAAAACTATATAAAGCCTATTAAACGGATTGAACTTTAAGAGCAATTGAATAGATAAAAACTGAAAATAGCATTGAAGAATGAGGATGCAGGAGAACTGTATCCGCGACATCCTGTCATCACACGAAAGGCTGCTAAGCAACAACGGGATTTATCAAAAAAGATCGTTATACTAACTGAAGATTCCAAAGTGTAAAAATAGTGAGTTATTATCATGAAAGACATTATAGAAGCAATAAAGTATCTTCATAAGCAACTTGAAAAACATCCTGACGTAAAGGCGATTTATAGAAAATCGTCTGATAGAGAACTTAATAATAATTATTCATTTTTTGATAGTGAGTTCGAGAACTCGTATGAACAAACTGTGGATGTCTTTTCTCATAACATAGAAATGTTGGCAAGGATCGAAATAGAAAAAGATGAGGAAAATAAAAACACTGTTGATGTTATTGAAGCTGCGCAAATGACACTAGATAACGACATAAAAAGCTGGTTATTGATAAACTATTTCATGTTCAACACAAACAACGAGAAGATGTTGTTTTTAGAAACTGCTGCGATGCTAGTTATCTTTTGCGTTAATTGCCAGATTACACGCAAGATATCCACTCTTTTAGATGACGACTTAGAATTCAAAAGTAAAACTGATGAGGACAGTATCTTTAGAGGGCATACAAATTCCAATTATAAATTAATTCCATCCATCTATAGAAATCTCTCCATTGAAGATGGATTTGGAATAGTGAACATTTCTAAGTTATATTCACTTTATTCAAAATCAAATCTGAGTGAGAAATACAAAAGGGTATTTGGAGACTCTAAAATTGATTATAATTTTTGCGCTTTTGCCCAACACTCAAAAGCATATAGCCCATTTCTGGATTTTACAGAAGACTATAAGGTAGCTTTATCGTTCGCCACTGGGACAACTGGATCTGTTAATGAGTATATAAAAAAGGATGCTTCGCTCTATAGCCTGTCTTTCCGTAGTTCAATAGAAGTAAGAAACAGCATTGATCTTAACGCGATTGATATTTTCATTAATGAAAAGAAAATTTCACCAATGTCGATTATAAGAGGGAAGAGACTATTTCTTTGCAAATATGAAGATTTTGCAGTGGAAGCTTTTATTCTTAAGGATAAGACTAATGATAGGATGAAATACCAAAAGGGCTGTTTCTTGTATTTTCAGCGTGCTGTAATCATAAATGGCAATTTGTTACTGCCAATTAACTTTGGAAGAATAAAAAAATACGTAATACCAGCGTCAGGGAAAACACTTAATAAAATGACAGTTTATGAGAAAATTCGAGAAAACTATCAGTATTATTTGATGGACTATCTTATGAATCCATATAGGTATTTTGAGGAAGCCCCACTATGAGTAGTAGGGATTTTCCAGTTGCTTGTTCAAATGACAAGGAATGGTTAAGTTAATAATCTCAGTTTCGCTTCTGTCATTATTGACTGAACATGGGCAACCTCAACTTCATTCTGCGTCCGGTGATTCAATTTCTCGTGAGGACGTTGCTCATAGTAATAGTTCCATCATCATACAGATTGTTTCAAATAGCAGATCTTATATGCACAATTAGGCCGAAGAACTTGAATTCAAAAGCCATCAACTATCCTCTTCTGAGTTGCACTTTTATAGGAT
>CACXCB010000122.1 GCA_902766005.1 uncultured Erysipelotrichaceae bacterium
AGCCGGGATTATGACAAAGAAGATTCCCGATGCTCAAAAGGGCAGTTATTACAGCAAAGTATTTCCGATAAACCAGGATCCTTTTTCGGCCGACACTCTTGAGCAGATCCATGTTCTTTCAAGGAAGCTGCAAGAAGTAAAGGAGACAAATCTTCTGGAATATGTAAATTATTGTTTGTCCCTGATAAATCAGGTTTAAGGTATAAATACCCATAACCTTTCCAAAACATACGTTAATTAATGGTGTTTTTGTTCGTGTTTGGGGTGTATTTAGGGGAAAGTCGTTAAATACACAATGCGAAACAAAGTACCACTGATGTGGGATGATATGATTATTGAAAAAGCCATGGACAAAAAAGTTGCTGACAGAAATGCAGAAACCACGATTGAACAGTTTGGAGCAAGCCTGGCAGATGAGACACTAATGTAAGACGGAGGTTTTAATGGCGGGTTATTATCAGTATACGATAGAAGACCTGGCTTTGCAGGAGTATATTTCCAAACAACCCGGTCGGATTGCATACATTGATGAATGTGGCGGATATGGCTTTGATTTTTCTAAAGCAGGAACCTCCAAATTCTATGTATTAACGGCTGTAATAATTGAAAACAACAATTTAGACCGACTGCATACAGAGGTCGAAAGAATTAAACGAAATAATGGTTATGGAAATACTGAATTAAAGTCAAGCAAGGTAAACGAAAGCGCGAGAGCGCGGATAATGTCACAGATAATGCCATTAGATTTTCGGCTGGTAGTTTTCGTCGCAGATAAAGAGAAATTTCATAATGATTCGCCGCTGGTAGACTTTAAAAAAGTCTTTCTTAAAAATATGAATGGGCGACTGCACCAGATGCTTTATAAGGCTTATCCGAGATTAAAGATCCAAATGGATGAAACAGGATATCCTGAGTTTCAGCGGTCCTTTAAAGAATATGTTGCAAATCACAGAACGCAGTTAAACCTTTTTAATGAGTATGACTTTGATTTTGTAAACAGTAGAGATGAAATACTTGTTCAGCTTGCGGATTTTATAGGAGGCTCGCTGACCAAACATCTACTTGACCCTAACACAACAAATTATTTTGAAATGCTCAAAGGGAAAATTACTGCATGGCAAGTGTTTCCTGAAGTAGAATCGCCGTTTTGGGGAAGTGGTCGTCCCGAAGATTATAAGTTCGATAATACAATTTACGCGTTAGCGGTAAAGCTGGCAAAAGACTTTATCTCGAATAATGACAATGATGACAGCGACGAGAAAAAAGCACAAGTAGCCGTATTGAGATATCTACTGTTTTACGCAATAAACATCAATCCTGCTCAATATGTATACTCAGATGAACTTATAAGAAATATTCAGCAATATGTAGACAGGAAGGTGACGAAGGACTTTCTTTTCCGCAGAGTTATCGCACCTCTGAGAGATAATGGCGTAATATTAGCAAGCTGTGTACATGGATATAAGATTCCAATATCCGTAGATGATATTATTACTTACTTGAATCAGACAACATCAACGGTTGGACCAATGCTGAACAGAATGGGTATCTGCAGAAAACTGATATTACAAGGGACGGATAATGAATTGGACGTATTTAATGAAGAGGCCTTTATAAGATATAAGAGTTACTTTGATACTTGAGATCACTGGAGATGTTATAAAATGGTATGGGTAGAAAAATAACAAATCAAGAAGGACGAGTATATAGCTTATGAACAATATGGAACTTCTAGTCAACGAGCTTCGTAAATTAGACAATGAGACGGCATGGGTCGAGTTTAAACACAATAACTACAATCCTGAAATGATTGGTAGTGATATTAGCGCACTGGCAAATGGAGCAGCCCTTCATGAAAAGAACCAGGCGTATATGTTGTGGGGCATCCATAACGAAACTCATGAAATTGTTGGAACAGATTATGATCTTCAAAGTTTGAAAAAAGGAAATCAAGAGCTGGAGAATTGGCTTCATTCATTACTCTCGGATAATGCTGAATTCTCTTTTGAGACTGTTCCTTTCTCAGAGGGAAAAGTCGGTGTTTTAACAATTCAAAAAGCGTTAAATTATCCAGTGACTTTTGAAAAAGCTGACTATATTCGGGTTGGTAGTTATACAAAAAAACTACGTGATTACCCTGCGCTTCAAGCTCAATTATGGGACAGACTGCGGAACGAGGACTTTGAAAATCAATATGCAAAGCAAGATTTGACTATAACGGATGCTCTCCGACTTTTGAATTACACAAAATATTTTGATTATATTGGCATACCACAACCGTCAGATGAGGTTGGAATCCGCCACTTTTTAGAGGAGGAAGGTTTCATTGTACGGGAAGATAATGGACTATATGCAGTGACTAATTTGGGCGCAATACTTTTTGCTAAAAAGCTATCCGCTTTCGGGCGTATCGGGCGAAAAGCTGTCCGAGTTGTTCAGTACGAAGGAAACAACCGGCTTTTAACCTTAAAGGACGATACGCAGGATGAAGGATATGCGGTTGTCTTTGAATCGTTAATTAGATATATTAAAGCTCTTCTCCCGTCAGCAGAGATAATTACTGGTGCATTAAGAGAAACAAAGTCCATATATCCAGAACTTGCAATCAGAGAAGCTGTTGCCAATGCATTGATTCATCAGGATTTTAGTGTTTCTGGCACTGGACCGACCGTAGAAATTTTTTCTAATAGAATCGAGATAACGAATCCGGGTACTCCGTTGGTTGATATAATGCGTATTATTGATAATCCGCCAAAGTCCAGAAATGAAAGACTGGCAGCAATGATGCGCAGGATGAGAATGTGTGAAGAATTAGGAACCGGCTGGGATAAAATCGTTATATCATGCGAGCTTAACCAATTGCCTGCCCCACGAATTGAATTGTACGAAGGAAGCACCAGGGTGATTTTATTCTCAGATATTCCGTTTTCTGCTTTATCGTCAGCTGATAAGCTATGGGCTTGTTATCTTCATGCTTGTATCATGCATGTCCAAGGCGAACAATTAACAAATAGCTCTTTAAGAAATAGGTTTGGATTGAAGGAATCATCATCAGGGAGTATTTCAAGGTTAATAAAAGAAGCTGTTGAAAAAAAGATACTAAAACCGCTTGATCCAGACACAGCGCCTCGATATATGAAATACCTTCCTATATGGGCTTAGTTTAACTTGCCGGCAACTTGCTGAAACCGTGTCTTGAGATACTCTGGTTATTCTGGGATCCTTATATTTAGCGGATCCGGGAATCAGAAGGTCAAGATATAGTGGG
>CACXCB010000123.1 GCA_902766005.1 uncultured Erysipelotrichaceae bacterium
CTTTTTGCAGTGTCTCATCATTGACAGTTATGTTGTTTTCTAATAGCTCCGCAATGTTCAATTTTCCTGTCTTTCCTTTATAGATCACCCAGGCTGAGCCATCACTTAATGCGGTTGCCTTGTCAAAGATATAATCAATGACAATATTGCCTTCCTTGTCTATATATCCCCATTTGCCGTTTTTCTTGACAGCCGCATATCCGTCATAGAATCCATAGGCGTCCTCAAAACCTGAAGCAATGATATTTCCTTCTTTATCAACAAAAGTAAAGTCGCTATATGAATACCTGTCGCAGTATAGTTCATAGGCATAGTAGAACATCATAAGCGCATTATCAGATAACGTTCCATCAGACAATGTCTCCGGTTTAATGGATCTGGGGTCGGTATTGCATCCGGCAAAACAGATGATTCCTTCCGAAAAATCATTAACAACGTAGTTCCTTGGAATACATAATACCTTGTATCCTTCCTTGTTGATTATGACATAAGCTTCGATCAGACTATTGGGCAGCTTCAATTCGGGTAGATAATTGTCGTGATCAATAATACTGGCAAATGTATTCAAAAGAATAAAGCCGTCTTCGTCCACATAGCCTTGTTCTACAGCTTTGTCAAAAAGATCGATCTCGATCAACGTGCTTGCTGTAAGAGAATCAACAGGACAGAACACTTTGCCATCTTTATTCAAAAACAGAAAGGAGATCCCGCTTCCGCCTCCCGCAAACTCTCTCTCATTGATCGTATAGTCATGGTTGATGTTCCCGGTATCAAAAATCACACCAGCTTTTTGATGTGTTCTGTATTTATGAGCAACATCCGTTACAATCTTCCCCTTTGAATCGATCAGGCCATGCATTCCGTCTTTGGTAACTATAGCACCGCCTTTTTCAAAGGATCCGATAATAAAGGAGTCTTTTCCTTCGGAATTGTAAAAATCATTTCTGTTATATGAAATAGAGTAATCATCCAAAGGCCAGATACTGGACGCTGATTCACCTGATCCAATAATTGAACTGTGACCGTATTTTCTTGTTGTCAGCCAATTATCGATATCATCAAATTCCAAAGTTGGAGCAACCGGCCAGACTTGAATCTCTTTTGTTTCTGTTTCCTCAATGATTTCTGGAGCATTTTCCGTTGATGACGCTTCTATCGGTTCATCATTTTTATCGGATGAACATCCATTGACAAACAGTAAAGTGAAGAAAAGCAACAATACAATTATCTTTTTCATAACCTCACTCCTAATGACGTTATTATCAATAGTTTATCAGTGTGTTCTTTAAGAGGAAAAGACACACTTTTGAATAACGTTTATCATCTTATACTTTTTTCAATCTTTATCCTATTTGATTCTCAACGGTTTTTGTTTAATAACTGTAATAATATGCGTAATCGGGTGCCCCGATTCCGTAATCATCTCTAGCTTCAACAATTCTCCCATCGGTATCATATCTATAGAATCCCCACTTACGTAATTGTGACCATTCCTGTTTATTCGTTTGGTTATCCGCTGAATACCAGCGTTCAAACTCAAATACCAGATTTCCATTATATTCAAATACATCTTCGGTATTTAAAATCGCTGAATTCGCCATCCCCCAACTCTGCTTCACAAGCTGGCCGTCATTGTTATATTCGTATTTGTAGATTATATCTGCAGTTCTATCATTAACATCTTGAATCAGCAGTTTTGAAGCAACACCTTTCTCATTATATGTATATTCATTGATTGTAGTTGAAGTGTTAACAGCACCATTCCATATCCATTTATTTGTAATGGTCTGCCTGACTATATTGCCTGCGTTATCAAGTTCATTTTCAACATTGTCGCCATAGTAATAAACGCTGTTTAATCCAAAAGGCCGATACGAGTAATCGTCTTCATATGCTCCGTTGCCCTTAAACTCGTAATCATTTGAAACATAAGAAAGTGAGCCATCAGAATTGTAATTAAACGTAAATGTGATGATCGAATCATTTTCATAAGGTTGCAGACCGTCTTTATGATAGGATATCTGTTCAATACTTCTAGGAAGATGATAATCAGCTTTATTTATGTTCTTGAAATCATAAGGATATTCTTCAATTGTTTCCATTTTATCTCTCTGATCTATGATCCAAGAGTCGGTTGCTATGCGGTCCCATATCTTTCCGTCAAATTCGATCGATTCTAAAATTGTAAAATAATCATTTTCTCTTATCGCTCCATAGGCCTTGCTATATTTGTAACTAGGACCATCCATAACGTTCAGATCAGAGGTCGCTCTAATTTTAATGTTTTTTTCTTTTACAGGAACCCATTGCGCGTACAGATAGACATCGGAATTATCGTTGCATACATTCCGAACCGCTTCTGTTTCGTGATAATATGTTCCGGAACCGTCAGGAAGAGTATTCCATCCGACAAAAACATAATTATCAGTAGAAAACCGGTTATAATCCAGCAATAACCAGTCCATCATCATATCATCCATTCCAAACCCGTAGCCCTGAACATTTTCTTCCTTTGATCCATTGTTTGATTTGAAATGAATATTATAAAACTTTGATGTCCATGTTCCATCATCCGCGATCCATTTATCATCATCTATGCAGTACCATGTTAAACCTTCATTGGTCTTGGTATCTAACACCTTATAGTGTTCGCCTTCATATACATGGCCTACAATCTCTCCGTTTTTTGTTGCTTCGGATCTGATCCTTATCTCTGAAAGGATGTATCTATATTCTTCTTTATTCTCGGATGCATCAATGACATCATCAAAAACGAGCGCAATTTCAGTCGTTTCGCTTTCAGTGTTGTTTTTTTCATCGTTGTCAATTTCATTAGGAATCAGTTCTTTGCTCGAACAAGCCGTTAGCAGTGCAATCGCAATAAACAATAGTATCTTTCTCATTGTGCATTCTTACCTTCTTGCATTTTTCCTGTAAGCTTTTCTTCCCACTCAATTGCCATTGAAAGATCTTCTTTAAGTTTTTTGGCGTGTTCAGGTCTTCTCAATTCTCCTTTTCGGAAAATCACCGGGGAACTCATACCACCGAAACATTGATGAATCCAGTAGTTCCTGGAATTTCTCATATCATCCAATTCTCTTATTTCCTTATCGTCTAAAACAATCATTTGTTTTTCATTCTGAAGCTGTTTTATTTTTCTTATCAACATTCCAAATGGATCAGATTCCAATTCATTAAGTCTATTAAACCAGCCCTTATCTGCATCGGCTAAAAGCTGTGCGCATATATATTTGAGTCTTTCTTCAATATACTGATAATACTCGATTAATTCGCTGTATCTCAAACGGAATTCTGTCTCTGTCATATATAACTATTGTAAAACAAAAACGCTATTCGTTCTGAATAGCGTTCATCAAATGGTTTTGAATAGTATTCATCAAACTATACAATTATGAACGATGAGTTTTTCATTCGCATATTTAATTATTGTAGCAAATCACATCCCGTTCTATTTCTTCATACAATTCTTTAGAGTAGTTGTTCATATCATATAAATAGGCTTTGTTAAGTCTTGGATTGAAAATGCCTATTTTATCGATCTCATCATATAGATGATTTCCTGAGTGTTTTCCCATGATGTAATACATAAGAATCTGAAGAGTATTATCTGTTGACGGATCATGCTTTGATACTTTGAAATCCCAGAGGGTATCTTTGCTTAAAAAATCTCCATCACCTGACGTCACCACAGCTGAATAGCCATCAGGTTCAAACGTAAAGCCGTCTTTGATGATTGGATTAATATTAAAGAAATCAACGCTTCTTTCTACCATGGTCCTGATATTATTAATGGTCTTTTTATCAGGTATAACAGATTCATAATCTGTAATCGACATAGCAGCAGACAGATTTCTCTTCCAGACATCATACTCGCTTAAAAGACATGCATTTATAATCGATTTATCGTCCAAGCCGGTGACACCCTGAATTAATTCTGTGAATCTCACAAGTTCTTTACCGTTGCTGTCCGTCATCATTTCTTTTCTCATGGCACCTTCAGCAGAAATTTTGAAAGCTTCTGAAGCATCATGAA
>CACXCB010000124.1 GCA_902766005.1 uncultured Erysipelotrichaceae bacterium
ACAGGAGCATAGCACAGACCTGCAGGAGATGAGCGACACATACCGCACGGCTGAGAGCAGTGCAGAACAGGCAATCCAGACATTGTCCTCTGATGTAATCGTTTAATGAAGAGAAAGGTACAGGCCAACCCCCTTGGCCTGTACCTCCCCTTGCAGTAAAAAGGAGGTAGAGAGCATGAGTGCATATTTTACAGTTTATCCGAATCGGCTGAAATACGATGCCGGAGAATTGGATTCTATCCGTAAGGCAATTGAAAATGCTAAGGATAGAGCAGGCAATGTTTCCCGTCATCTGAATGGAAGCATTGAAAGAGTCAGATGGACATTGGACAAGGAAACGTTCAGGCTGGAAGAACAGACCGCTTTGGTTTCCAAAGCTTCCCATTCACTGACAGATATCAGCACTTTATATGCATCTACCGATAAAGATATTGCGGGGATAACAGAAGAGATGGATCAGACAAATCAAAGCACTGATGCAATTGGTGACTTAGGTGCATTAGAAACAGTTGTCTGGCCCATGCTGAAAAAGATGCTCGCAAAAATGCCGATTGCCAAGACGATTATGGACTTTTCCGATCTAATCGCAGCATTACAGAATCCGACGATGGCAAGTGTGATCATCGGCAGTTTGAAAGGTGTGGAAGGGGGAGCATACGCTGCAAGCATTATTGCCAAATTTGTTGACGGCGGTTGGAAAGAAGCAATTAAAAAGGCAGTTTCTGCGAGTTCTTATTTTCCAAACGGTTTAACAGCTGGCACAACCTTTACGGAATATCTGAAACAGGCATTTGGAATTGAGCTGGGAAAATATCATGATTTCTCGGATGCTTCCAAGACAGCTGGAACGATTGCCAAATGGGCAGGTGCAGTCATTGAAGTTGCTACGGAAGGATTTGAAAACTATGAAGAATTCAAGGATTCCGGAAACTGGATGAGAATGTTCGGTGAGATAATCGTTGAATCCGGAACGGATATCGGCTTAGGTATTGCTGCTACAGCGGCAATCGGAGCGGCTGCAGCTTTTGCGGGAATCAGTGCCCCGGCGATTGCGGTTGCAGCAGCAGGAGCAGGTGTAGTCTTCCTCGCCAACAAGGGTTGTGAATGGCTGACCGAGAAACTCACCGGTACCAGCAAGGATATCGGAGAAGTGGTTTCGGACTTTGTCTTCGATACTGCCGAAAAAGCAATGGATTATGGCAAGAAGGCAGTGGATTATGTTGCCGATACAGCGAAGAATGTTTATGACACAATCAGTGATGGTTGCGCAAAAGTAGGAAAATCCATCTCTAACTGGTTCAGCTTTGGATGGTAAAAGGAGAGTAATATGACAATCAAACAATTATTTCCGATCGGAACTGTCGTTCTGTTAAAGGGCGGAAAAAAGAGGGTGATGATCATCGGTGTCAAACAGGCGGATAAGGACAACCCCGATGTGGAATATGACTATGCAGGTGTCCTGTATCCGGAAGGCCATATCGGTGAAGAGTACAACGCACTGTTCAACCAGGATGACATTGCTCAGGTCTTCTTCAGAGGATATGAAGACATAGAACGCCAGCAGTTCATAGAAAAACTGTCTGAATTTTACGAAAAGCAGGAAGGAAATCAAGCAGCATAATGATTTATCTGATTGCAGGATATTACTTTCTTGTGGCGACGATATTTGTCATGAATTCCAAAACAGATTTCATTTTCATAAACAGGAAATATCTTTTTGGGGCATTGCTGATGGGAACAGGCATCTTCTTCGGCAGATTCTTCCATGAGATCGGTGAAATGATCGGTGTGATCCTGGGATGTCTGTTTGCGGTAACGGGAATCATTCCGATTTATCAGAAGATCCGGCATAAAGAGGAAAATGTCGAAGTTCTGCATCTGCCAAAGGACAGCTATCAAATTGTTTCCTTTGAACAAAACGGGAAGTATATGTTAAAGCATGAAGATGCATCATATATTCTTTCCTCCATACCTCCCAAAGGCACCCCTGCTTTGAAAGTATATGTAAGCCGTGTCGGAGAGAATACATTTGCGACAATTGTTGAAGAAGACAGAAAATTCGGATTTCAGGACTTATACGGCATTCTGTTATACATCATAGCCTTCCTGCTTCCGGTTCTTTTGTGTTTTACAAAAGATCAGCCTGATCTGTTTGAGAAGGTTTTAGGCGCAACTTTAGGTATTCTGATTTTCCATGGTTCTTATAAAGCGACCATGCATTCCGAAGAAACATTCGGCAAATTGTTTCATAAGATCAGTCTTGTTATGTCTGTGATCTTATGGCTGTCGGTTTTGATCAATATCTTACTCTTTATATTTCATCAGATTTAGTATTTTCAAATAACCCCTTACAGGGAAGAGGTGGGCGAAATGAGTACATATTTTACAGTATATCCAACCCGTTTAAAACATGATGCGGAAGAACTGGAAGCGATTCGTAAAGCCATTGAAAATGCAGCCGGAAGGGCAAATAATGTTTCAAGACGTCTTAACGGCAGTGTTGCAAGAGTCAAAGGTGTTTTGAATCAGGAAACAGGCAAACTGGAAGCGCAATCCACAAAGGCTTCCAAAGCTTCCCATGTTCTTTCGGATATCAGCGGTGCCTATTCCTCAACTGATAAGGAAATTGCAGGCAATGCAGAAGATATGAATCAATCAGACAGCCAGGGAAATACCAATATTAATACATCGGAAGCTAATTTCAGAGATATATTGAAAAAAATCATCTCCTTTATTCCCTTCCGTACAGATTTTTTCGGACCTGAAGTCATCATTCCCGTTTTACCTACGAGCATATGGCCACATATATTACTGTTGATCGATCAGGGGATAGATGTTGCTACAGATTCCAACGGATGGACAACCGGTTACAAGGAAAACAAGAAAGAAAACAATGAAATCAAAGGCGATATCGATATGGTGGAAATCACAAAACATGATGATGACTATACCGGTAAAGATAATGTTGCAGATAAAATTGATGATTTCAATAATGACAATAAGATCTTTGATAAAAAGTATCAGGGATATTGGGATAAAAACGGATATCATGTAGTAGATCAGAATAATGATGCACAGAAAGATGCATTCAAAGATACATCCGGTACCAACAACAAAATTCCATGGGATATCAATTTTTTCGATGTCGGGGACGGTGATTCAATTGCCTGGAAGCATAAAGACAATAAAGCAAATGATGAAAATATAATTAAAGTTCGTGGCAAGGAAATTGGGAGGCATGATACTTCGGTTGATATTGGGAAAGCGGAGTATAATTATGGTGCAAGTGCCGGAACCGGAGGTGTCAGGGCAAGTGCCGGAGCAGGAGCTACTGCTTACACCAATAAGCAGAAATCTTATCTCGGAAATGATTACTTTGATGTACACGAATCAACAGAAGTAAATGCCGGCAAAGCTGACGCCAATGCGGAAATCGGATTCGGATTATTGGATAAAGACGGTAAGATCAATCCCAATGTTTATGCAGGAATCAAGGGAGAAGCGCTTGCAGGCGAGGCTAAAGGTGAAGCCGGAGTGAAAGTTGCCGGCACGGAAGTTAACGTAGAAGGCGGTGTGAACTTTGGCATAGGAGCACATGCGGAAGGCGGCATCAAGGATGGCAAGATAACCGTCGATGCGGGTGTTTCCTTAGGCCCGGGCGTTTCCGTGAAAATAGAAGTGGATGCATCCGATACAATCGAATGGGTAGCTGACAATGCGGAAAATATAAAAGACGGATTCGCTGAAGCAGGGGAAACAGTCAGTTATGTCTGGAATGAATATATTAAATGGTGGTAAAAAGCGAGGATAGAAATATGGAGATCAAACATTTGCCGATCGGTACAGTTGTACAATTAAAGGGATCTGATAAGAGAGTGATGATTACAGGTTATCTTTGTACGGAAGCATCTCATCCCGATACAGTGTGGGATTATTCGGCTGTAAAGTTTCCTTTAGGATTTGTGGATGCGAAAGAAATGCTTTGTTTCAACAATGCGTCCATTGAAACCATATGTGTACTTGGATATGTAGATTTGGAACAGATGGAGTTCATAGATAAAATTGATGCGATTGCAGATGAAATCAGGAATCAGGGGGCTTAATCATGGTATCTTATGAGAAAAAATTACCGATCGGATCTGTCGTATTATTAAAGGGTGCAGATCGCAGACTGATGATCATCGGTTATCTGCGCATGTTAAATGCAACCGGTGACAGAGTGTATGATTACAGTGCATGCAGCTTTCCGGAAGGCATTACAGATCCGGATCAGATCTATGTCTTTGATCACGAGGATATTGAGCGTCTGATTTATGTCGGCTTCCAGAACCAGGAACAGGTGGATTTCAGTGATCGCTTGCAGGATGTTTTAGATGGGAAAATTTAAATACCTTGATACACTGACACTTTGCGGCATGGTCTTTGCCTTTGTCGGCATGATCTTTGTGATCGTATCCGTGTTTTTGAAAAGTGAGCCGATGTTTTATTGGATTTTTTTCGGCATGGGGGCGTTGTTTGTATTGGTGGGTATTGTTATGATAGCTGTAAGACTTCGTCACGATGCCCAAAGCAGGGAGCTGATGGAACAGAATGAATATGTACTGGCAAATGTTTCTGAAATTGCATGGGATTACAATGAGACTGTCAACGGAAAGCATCCGCAGTATATCAAATGCACATATATGAATCCTGAAACAGGCCTGATGGAAACCTTCAGAAGTGAAAATGTGTATGATGTTGACTTCAATGAATTGCGTAAACCTTTGGTAAAGGTTTATCTGGACAGAAACAATCATCGAAAGTATTACGTTGATCTGAATTCATTACAATAAACAAAACCAATGCATGAACAGTCTGACTGTTCGTTTTTGGTATCTGCAGGAAGGAATAATATGAGTAATAAAATCAGGGTAAATATACCCGACATGGAAAAAGACATGGAGGAAATCAATACATTGGCAAAGGATGTTTCCAATGATGTTGAGAGGCTGGCAGATGCCATGCAGCAGTTAGGCAGATGCTGGGAAGGAGCAGCCTGGATATCCTTTCAAAGCCAGGTTGCGGATGACATAGAATACATGCGGGAAGTATTTGATTTCATCCAATCCCTTCAGGAGGGACTGGAGAAGTCTGCAAAAACCTACTTCAATTCTGAAAAAGAAAACTATGAGTCTTTCAAGAGGATGTGGATATGAGCGGTATGATTTTAAAGGTAACAACAGAGGATCTGATTGTGGCTGCTGATCTTGCATCCAAACAGATTGACCGTGTTGAAAAGGATTTTGACCAACTGGAAAAACTGGTGAATCAGGCACAGAACTATTGGGAAGGGGATGGGTGTGATGCCTATCGTCAATCCTTTGCCAAAAGAAAAGAAGTGCTTGTAACTGCATTGAAACGGTTTAGGGAAAACGTGACGGATTTACAGACGATTGCAGGCGTGTACGAAGAAGCTGAGGCACAGGCGACAGAGCATTCTGCTGTTCTTCCTTCGGATGTGATTGTGTGAGGTGACATGTATGTCGGTAAAAGATCTTTATATTGAATATCATGATACGATGAACAAAGCCAAGGAATTAGAGGATTTGGCAGATAGATTACTGCGCCTTTCCAAAAATCAGGTGGATGAAAGTATCAATGTGATGCAAAGCGGCTGGAAAGGGTCGGCGAGTGATGAAGCATGCAAGAAAACCAGAAAGTCAAAAGAACAGCTGCAATGGCATGCAACGCAATTAAAGCTTGTAGCAGCTGCTTTAAAAAGATCTGCAAAGAGATATTATGATATTGAAATTGCAATGGCCTCAATTTTGGACAGGTAATGAATATGAAAAAGAATGGATTATTGAAAGGGATCATAGCGTGTATTATGACAGTCATGACTACAGGATGTGAAAAGACAGATTTGAAAAAATTGGCAGAAGAAGCATTACAGAAGAAATACAATGAAACATTTGTTGCTTCCGACTACAAGGGAAGCAGGTTGCAAGGTGATTATTACACGATCTATGCCTATTCTGAGAGTTATCCGGATATTACCTTCCGTGCAGATGTAAACGCAGATGGTTCCGATGTCTCTGATAATTATGCGGCAAAAAGACTGGGGATGAAAATCAGTGATGCTGCTGCAATGAGCTTAAAGGATTTCGGTGGGGAATACTTTATTTACTCCCATCCGATGATTGAAGACTTCTATACGAATAATGCAGATCTTTCGATTGAAGAGTTTGTTTCTTCTTTTCCTTCCAATACATTTAATATCAATGTTTATGTGGATCGGGAAAGTGAAGACATTGAAAAGATTTATGATGGATTATCTACCCTTCCTTCCTCGCTCAGTACCATGAAAGGCAGCATTAATGTTTGTTTTGTCCAACATGGTTCCTTAAAGGATGTGCAAAACGCTATTGAAGAAACGGATGATCTGAATGGAGACGCTTATAAAAAACTGATGAATGATTCCTATACCATTCATATTCCTTTTGAAAAAGGAAGTGTTTCTTTGACAAAGGGACAGTTCATGAATGAGGTTAAATCATGAGTGGCAAATATACCGATGTAGAGAAACTTTTAGCTACACAGATCGGGTATCTCGATTTTAATGTGGATGGCAGAAGCGATGCACCTGTAAATGTATATGAATATATGCAGGCACAAGAGGAAGCTATCCGCAATAAACCCAATCCGACTGCCAGGGAACAGGCACAGCTGAAGACGATTGAAAACATCAAAAAACTGACCGAGCAGCATAACTATGATGGCTGGAAGGACTGGAAGATTGTCGATTCCTGTAATCACAACAGCACAACAGGCATGTGTGCTAATGTCATTGATACCGGAGACGGCAATGCCATGATCAGCTTCAGGGGTTCGGAAAGTTTTGATTTACAATCAGGAGTTATGGACTGGGGTGTATCGGATGTAGGCTTGTTGAATAGCGCTTTGACAGTGGAACAGGCTGATGCGACTGCTTATATGGAATACATTTATTCGCTGTATGGGGATAAATACAACTACACAACAACAGGCCATTCTCTGGGTGGAAATCTTGCCCAGCATGCATTGATTACTGCTCCTGAAGGAATGAAGGAACATATTACCGAAGCTGTCAGTTATGACGGACCGGGATATTCTGATGAATATATTGCTGCACATAAAGACCAGATTGAAGAGTGCTCTGACAAATTAAAACGTTATAAGTGGAGCTGGGTGTCATCATTGTTGAATCCGCTTCCGGGGGAAACGGATATTACCGTGCAGGCAGAAGAACATGATTCCGGCAGTGGTATTCCGAAAATTCTGTATAGGCATTCTACAGAGAATGTCATGATTGATGAATACGGGAATATTATTCCGGCAGATGATCAGGACTGGCTTTCCAAAATTCTGGGACCGATTTCCAGGGATATAGAAGGAATTATCCAATGGGCTAATCCGTTGTGGTGGTTAAATCCATCAATTACACTTCCTGGTGCGCATCTGATTATAGCTGGACTGAAAGAAATCGGGAAAGCAATTGAGACGGTATGGAACTGGGCTAAGAATACATTCTTTGGCGGACCTTCCGATCATTTTGAAGTCAATCTTTCTGCTTTGCGGGAGGCTTCGGAGAAGCTGGACCGTAATGCAGATGAGATACAGGATATTCTGGATGAGATTGAAGATATTCGTACATCATTGCGTTATGATTCTGCAGCAGGTTATTACTATAAGGCAAGATTATCCATGTTGGAAAATTCCATTGATCGTGACCGTTCGCATTTTATGAGAATATCTGAAGCAGTGGAAACAAGTGCATGGAGATATGAGAATGCAGACCAGAATGCAGAAGGAGCATTTATATAATTCAATATCCTGAAACACTTAAATTTAACGATCGCACTTTACATTGTCAAAATGTGGTCGTTTTTACGTATTATAACTGGTGTCGGCAATAAATCATTCATGCATATTTTCTGATTTCCGATATTATTCCTTTTGTGAGATTAATCTTAGATTGAAAATATTAAAGCATTCGCAGCGGATATTGAAATGACGTCGGTCGCCAAAGGCGGACAACTTCCTGAAATTACAAAAAAGTATTTGAAATTCTGCATGAAAACGGTGCATTGATCTGATTTGTTATTAGGAAGAGAATTCAATGAAAGACTGTATAAACAGGGTGATGAATGGGTATTATCTTATCCAATGGATTTTATTTTTAAGGATACAAGTGCATTATAACAGAGTAAGGTTTTTGCCTAAAGCAAATGAGAAGAAAAAAGATATAGGAGGGCTTCGAAAATGCAGAAAAACAAAATAATGAGTGTGATTGCTACAGTAGTATTATTGATGATTTCAGCGTGTGGCAAATCTGTGCCTAAGGCAGAAGAATCATCAGCCAAAAAAGAAGAATATACGCTGGAAATGGCACAGAAGTATCTCAATGACGGAAACTATGAAGAAGCCATTGAAGTATTTACAGCTTTGATCGAAATAGAACCGAATAATACCGATCTCTATATGGGAAGAGCAGAGGCCTACACATATGTGAAGAAGTATCAGGAAGCATCTGATGATTATGAGCAGGTTGTGAGTCTTGATGATACAAATACGGAAGCAAAGGTTAAAAACAGTGTTTTGGAATATGTAACGGGAGATACGGAAAACGCTGAGAAGGATCTGAAAGCAGTCATTGATTCCAAGCAGGAAGCCTCTGAGAAAGAACAGATATATAAAGATATTGCAGAATATCTTGAAAGACTTGAAATTCCTGTTACTGCAGAAGAAAACAACGATTATTATTCGGCACAAGTATATGAAATGCCTGATGGGAGCCGGCTTGTTCTCGTTAAGACATCAGACAATGAAATTCTGATTCAAACACTTGAACCGGGTGAAGAAATTCCTGATATAAGTGTTGACAATGCACTGTACTTCTTTGACTGGACTGCAGATTATGGATGGTATGACATAAACAGCTCAGATTGGTATGAAGGAGTAATAACAGCGGATTTCCATGAAGAGGGAACAGTGGATATTTATGCAGGAGATTCCATATATACGTATCCTCTTATTGAAGGGGCCGGAATGTATAGCGGATATTTATTGATGGGAGACAGTCCGACTGCGGAAAATGCGGAGACAGATCATTATGTATTATATGGTGATTTTGAAGGTCAGGATGATCAGCATTTCTGGGGTGTCATTATCGGTGAAACGCATGCGGGAAATTCCAATCTGTTTAGCCCGACATTTCATGAATAAAATATAAAGGTGAAGTTTTTGAAACAAGTAAGCAGGGGATAGATAATGACATACTTAATTAACGGTACATATGAACTTATTAAACAGATCGGTGAAGGCGGCATGTCAAAAGTCTACAAGGCAAGGAATGTCAGGCTGAATACGTTCTGGGCTGTCAAACAGGTTCGAAAAGATAATCAGTATAATTGGGACTTTCTGGCAGAATCCAATATCTTAAAAAATCTGAATCATCCTTCCCTTGTCAAGATTGTTGATATTTTTGAGGATGAAAAACAAGTCTTTATAATTGAAGAATTTGTGGAAGGTGTCGATTTGACGCAAGTCTTAAAGACACAGAAAAAGATTCCCGAAGAAACGGCTTTGCGATGGTTCAAGGAGCTTTGCGGCGTTCTAATTTATCTGCATGATCAGAAACCAAATCCCATTATTTTTAGGGATATGAAGCCTGCAAATATCATGCTGCAAAAGGATAACCGGCTGAAACTGATTGATTTCGGTATTGCCCGTGAGTATAAGGCGGGCCATCAGAGTGATACAATACTTGCTGTGTCACGAGGATACGCAGCACCGGAACAGTATAACGGAAAAGTTCAGAGTGACAGGCGCACGGATATATATGCTCTTGGCGTGACAATGCATCATCTTGTCACAGGGAAATCCCCTTTAGAGCCGCCATACGAAATTAAGAAAGTTCGTGAGCTCGATCCTCATCTTTCAGCAGGTATTGAATACATCATTGACAAGTGTACAAAACAGGAACCGGAAGACCGCTATCAAAATGCACATGAGCTCTTATATGATCTTGAACATATATATGTTTTTGATGAAGCTTATAAAGCCTATAAGAAGAAAAAAAGATCACGCATTATGATAATCCTTGCTTTATTTATTTCAGGATTATTATGTATCGGCGGTGGGTATGTGATGCTGAATAATGAAATTGAAGTAGCATATCAAAGTCTGCTGCATCAGGCTGCAAGTGCAGAAGGGGAAACAGCGGTTGAACTGTATCAACAGGCACAGAAGGAAAGACCCACAGATCCGATACCGTATGAAGGAGAAATCAGAAAGATCTATCAAACCGGTGATTACAGTAATGTGATTAACCGTGCTATGGAAATGGAGAATGCAGGAAATATATCCATGGAAAACAATCCGTCTGTCTATGTCCTGGTTGGATCTTCTTATTTTGAATTGTCGGATTATGATCATGCGGCAGAAACATATAAGTATCTGATTGATAATGCGAATGTAGATGATTTTGATGTTAAATTGAATTATGCAGCAGCTGTCGGAAGAACCGGAGACATGGAAACCGCACAGAAAATAATAGATGAATTAAAAACATCAACGGATGATACGCATGCGGATTATATGCAGGCGGAACTGAATTATCTAATGAAAGATTATCCAAGTGCAGAAGTGTTCTTCAGAAAGGTTCTGGATTCTTCAAAGACATCCGATGAATTAAGGAGAAGATCGTATATTGCTCTTGCAGAAACTTACAGGGATCAGGCAGCTCTGCTTGATTCGGCTGAAGCAGAGGAATATCAGACAAAGCTGATCACATTAATTAACGAAGCACAAAATGCAGCTGACATGGGGTCTAACACAGTGTTATGGGAAATGAAAGGTCAGGCTTATGCAGCAAGAGGCCGTCTGAACAATGATGGAGAAGATATGGTCAGTGCGGCAGAAGCATACAATCAGGTTCTGAAAATCGGTATCAACAAGCCATACATCTACGTAAATATATTTACATGCTATGAGAGCGCAGGGCGTCATGAAGATGCAGCTGCCATTCTTGATGCATATGAGAAAGCATGGCCGCAATCGTTTGAACCGCATGCCTATCGTGCATTGATGCTTGCACAGATGCAAAACGGCAAAACCAATCCGGATTATTCAGAAGTAAAGACGGAATATGAACTGGCAAAAGAATTAATGAAGAGTACCGACAATGCAGAATTGATCACACAGCTGGAGTCATTGATGGATCTGCTGGAACAGAACGGATATTGATGGGAGTATACAGTTTATGATTTTGATTTATATTGGTATAGCTTTAATTGTACTGGCTGTGGCACTGTTCATTTATAATTTGATATCTCCCGTACAATATGATCTTACCAAAACAGCTTCTGCATTTACACTGGAAAAGAAAAAAGAGGATACACAGGATGTGAACTATACGGAGCCTGAAAAAAGTATGCCGGATGAAGAAGATAGAACAACTCTGTTAAAAGCAGAAAAAACCACTGTGATGAATGATAAAGATCAGACAGGAAAACGTCAGTAAAGAAGAATTTTATGAAATAAATCTGAAAGTACAAATAAGAAGATTTACAGACATATTACCGTATAAAAATATATCCGGTTTCCATTATATAGAAATATTTTGGAAAAACATTTGGATATCCAAGATATGTCAGGTACATAAAATAACTGATCCTCAAGAATGGATAATAATCCGGTAAAGAATTGTACTATTGAATGGATAAAATAAAAACCTTGTATAATGATTTTCAGATGATAAAGCATCACGGAGGTTCATATGAGAAAACTACCTGTCTTTTTGTGCATGGCATTGTTGATGGCCGGATGCGGAGGCAATCCGGCAGAAACATCTGCTCCTTCTGAAACACCGGAGGAAACAACTGAAGAGGTTGATTCTGATGTCATCTATTCTGATAATAATCTGAGCATCCGGTTTGTTGATATCGATGATAATTCTTCATATCCGGAGATAAAATTAGAAGTGACAAATCAAAAAGAAGAGGAAATCGGAATCAATATTGACGCACTTGTACTCAATGACGAATGGGCAATGAACAGCTATTTCCATGAAACAATCCCTGCCAAAGAGACCATCGAAACGACAGATATCATGGATATGGAGATATTCAACGATAAGGGTTTAAACCAAATCAGCAAGCTGCAGGGATATTTGACAATTTCCGACAGTGAGTATAATACCCTGCTGGAGAAAGAACTCATTACAATTTATGAAGATCCTTCCGTATCCGTAAACCATATCAATTCTTCAGGGACAATCTTTTATGATCAAGATGGCGTATCTATAAGCTATGAAGGTTCGATGAAAATCAGATCTGATGTAAAGCAGTATATCTTTCTTGTCTCAAATGATACCTCTGCATTTATCGATGTTTCATTCGATACGGATATTTTCAAGGTTAATGGAGAATATGCATCTGAACAGCAATTGAACAGTCCATATATAACAATCCCTGTCGGCAAAAAAGCACTGGTCACTACAGAAATAACAGATGACAAAACCTACGAACCCTTTGCGTTTGAAAGTGCCGATCTATGGCTGAATATTTACGATGGAAACAATCCATCGTTGTATATTCCGATTCACATGAATGCAGAAGAAGAGTCGGTTTCTGTTTCTGCAGGAGAGCCTTATACAGAAGGCGAGTTATCTGAAATCACCTATGTTTCTCAAAGTACAGATACCTTTGTAGAATTCCTGACATTCTATTATGATCCTTTTTATAACCGTCTGGAAGGCATTGTTGATGAAGCAAAGTATTATAAATCTGCAGGTTATACAAAAGAGTTCTTTGAAAGTGAAGAGGCGAAAGAAGCTTTATCGATCTATGATGATCTTGACTTTGAAGAAACAATCATGGATGAAACGGATACAACCATTGATGTGGTTTGGATCTTCAGGGATCTGGCATATCCTGAAAATCTGAAACAAATGCACGAAATCGGGTATATTACACTGGCTGATTCGGACAATCCTTCTGCTTTGAATGCGGAAGCATTGTTTCAGTTATATGAAGATGCAGGAATGGGAAAAATCGATCCTTCGGAATATGAGGAATATCATCTTCATACAGATGTATACTGAAAAAAATCATAAATGATCCTTGCATATTTTCTGAATTTCTATATGATTCTTTTTGGGAGATATATTATGATAGAAAACGTTAAAGCAATTGCAGCGGATATTGACATGACGCTGACCGCTAAAGGCGGAGCTCTTCCGGAATTGACAAAAAAAGCATTTGATATTCTGCATGAAAACGGTGTATTGATCGGATTGGCAACCGGACGTGAACTCAATGACAGACTGTATAACCAGGGACAGGAATGGGGATTGGATTATCCTTTGGATTTCTTAATCGGCATGAATGGCGGCATGCTGTGGGATAAGGAGCATGGCAATGTATGGACCATGGATTTAATGAGCAGGGATACCATGAAAGAGATCCTGTATTTCATGAAACCGATTATTGATGAATATGAAGTATCGGTAAATGTGGAAGGCGGAGGAAACCATGCCGCAATGCACATTAAAGGTGAGCTGTTTGCGTCAATGAAAAGAAGAGGATGGGTCTTTGATGATTATACTGGTGATATTGAAGGATTCTGTGCAAAACCATGTTTCAAAATCCTTTTCAGGACAACACCGGATGTAGAAAAACTGATTCGTGAAAGATTCCTTCCTGTATATGGTGACAGATTCCAGATTATCAGCACATTCCCGGGTACAGTGGAAGTCATGGACAAAGGCATCACAAAAGGAACAGGCTTAGCCCGTATTGCCGAAAAGAACAATTTCAGTGTGAATGAAGTAATCGCCTTTGGTGATAATGAAAATGATAATCCGCTATTGGAAATGTCAGGATGGGGCGTATGTTTGGCCAATGGATCGGATGGTACCAAAGCCATCGCAGATGATATCACAAGATTGGTTTGTGAAGAAGGCGGTGCTGGGGATTATCTGATTGAAAAGTATCTCAAACCAAAGGGCTTGTGGAAATAAGCATGGATGACCATGCTTTTTTTGACATTGAAACAAGATTGATTGAATGGTATAGTGAGGTTAAGCAAAAAAGACAGAGTATTATTTTGCAAATATTTGAAAAAATTTTGATAAAAATTCAAATTTCTTTCTATAAAGAATAGTAGGAGGGAAAATAGAATGAAAAAAATAATAAATACTCTGTCAGATACCATTGAAGTAACTGAGAAAAAATCACAGTATGACCAGTATGCCAAAAGACTGCTTTCAAACAAGTTCGTCCTTGCTAATATGCTGGCAGAATGTGCTGATGAATTCAGGGGCATGCCCGTGGAAGAGATTGTCACATGCATAGACGGAGATCCGGAAGTATCTTCCGTCATGGTGAATCCGGGACTTACAAATGTCCTGGGCATTTCCATGGAGGACGGGATTCCCAATGAAGGAAGAGTGTTCTATGATGTGTCCTTCAAAGCAACAGTGCCCATAAGCGGCAAGGTCAGCTTTGTGCTTTATTTTGATGCAGAGCTAGCAAACAATTTTTATCGAAATTGTCGCCGCTAATACCCCTTGCTTTAGCTATGGGGATACAGCGGTTTTTTGTTTCTAAGAGTATTGTATTAGA
>CACXCB010000125.1 GCA_902766005.1 uncultured Erysipelotrichaceae bacterium
AAGCTCGGGTAATCTGGACACACTGGTGTTCTTGACCGAGAAGCCCCCACCTCTAAGCTTCAGCGAAGGTGGTGGGAGTATGTCACTATGTACTTTTGAATTATTAAATCATAAACTTGAGACGAGTAAGTTTTCTAAATCAGAAGAAGTTTTTTTCGAAAATGCACGTAAATTCAGGAAAAACTACTATAAACAAATATCCAGAAAAAAGATGTAAACTCTATTTCTAATGGAATATTTATTCAATCTTTCTTTGAAAATTTAGGAAAATGAAACAAGATCTGGTAGCAGAATAAAAAAACAGATGTAAAATATACATATGAAAAAAATCATACTTTTGATATGTATAGAGACGATAATATCTTGTTTCATTAGCTATCTGTTTGGCTTTTCCTGGGAAACATTTTCGAATGTATTGCTGCTTGTGGGCTGTATTTCCATCATATGGGGAATACCATTAACACATACAGTGCTGGGACATAATGCTTCCATAAATAATAGTAATCCAATCAGTCATTATAATAAGGTTCGTTTTAATCTGAAGTATGGAAATCCGGACAATAACACAACGGATTGGCTGATCGCAGGCGTGGTTGTATTCCTTGCAGGTATCTGTTTATCATTTCTGATCAGGATGCAGTAATATTTTTAAACAGAATTTACAAAGGAACAGGCTGTATATTAGCCTGTTTTTCTTTTGCGGTTGCATTTATAATTATTGCAGGATGGTTAATCATGGAAGAGATAATAAAGAAATATTATTCACTGAAAGAATATGCAGACAGAAAGACAATATTGGATGAAATTGATGATCCGAGAATCAAAGAAGTATTTCATAAAAGATATAAAAAAGAGTTGGATCAATTCATGTATGCATGGGTAATGATCGTGGGATTAAAGAATGAAATGGATAAGATAATATTTAAGAATTCCCGGAAGAAAGATTTTACGGAATATATGAATATGTTAGGCATGAACGAGACAATTGATGAGGTATGGATCAAGGAATGGAAACACTTTTTGATGTCTTACTTTCAGATCAGTACGAATTCCAAGGAATACGCCAGCAAGTTCTTCGGTATTGGGTCATTGAAAGAAGAACAGGTATATACGAAGCTGACGAATGAAATCAAACTTGTCACACAGAAAATACCTGCATTCTATGGATATGAGAATGAATGCAAAAAACTGAATCAGGTCGCAAATGAAACACTGGAAGAATTTAAGGAACTGAAGAGAAGACAATCGGAGGTATCATGGACTATATAATTCATGCGGCAGCAGGCTGTCATAAAGGAAGAATACGCAGAAATAATGAAGATAATTTATATTTTGACGGAAAGATTCTTCCTGAAATACATTCAGGCTTATCTCATCCTGTACGTAAGAAAGCATCTGCCGATCAGAATCCTGTTTTTGGTGTATTTGATGGCATGGGTGGAGAAGAAAACGGAGAAAGAGCATCGTATCTTGCTGCGATGACATTTTCCAATTTGATACAAGATACAAAAGAGTATCTTGTAAATCCCAGAGAATTTCTGGCTTCTGCATGTGAAACAATGAATGAAGCGGTTCTTGCAGAAAACAAGCAGTCTGAAGAAGGCATCATGGGAACAACAGCTTCAATTTTGTATTTTACAAATGATGAAGTGTACGCATGTAATCTGGGAGATACAAAAGCTTTTCGTTTAAGGGATAATATGTTAATCCAATTGACAAAAGATCATGTGGAATATCAATCAGAAAATGCAAAAACGAAACCAAGACTGACGCAGTATCTCGGTATCGATCCGGAAGAATTAACAATAGTTCCTTATATCGCTAAAGGAGAATTACAGGAAGGGGATATTTATTTGATCTGCAGTGACGGATTAACCGATATGGTTTCTAATATAGAAATATGTGCAATATTAAAAGAGAGTATCAGCTTAAAAAGATGTGTGGAAAAACTGATAGATCTTGCCAATAAAAATGGTGGTAAAGACAATATCACAATCATTCTTTGCAGGGTGGAATAAGGAGAACACTATGGCATTAAAGGAAGTATGGCCGGGATACGAGACAGTTGAAAGAATCGGCAGAGGCGGATATGGGACTGTTTACAAGGTTAAAAAAACAGATCCTACGGGAGAGTATTATTCTGCAGTCAAAAAGATCTCCATCCCAAAGGATGAAGATGAATACTATTCGCTGAAAGATGAAGACTATTCAGATGAGAATATCACCGCAATCTTTGAGCAGAGAATGCAGAGAATAGTAGATGAATTTAAGCTGATGGCTAAATTCAAAGGAATGTCTCATATTGTTTCCTATGAAGATCATATGATCGTTGAGCATGAAAACGGCATCGGCTGGGATATATTAATCCGGATGGAGCTTCTTTCTAACCTGAAGAAGCACTTCAAAAACATGAATGAGAATGATGTGATCAAGCTTGGCATTGATATGTGTAAAGCGTTGGAGGTCATCCAGAAGGAAAACATTGTTCATAGGGATATAAAACCGGAAAATATTCTTGTGAATGACTATGGTCAATACAAACTGAGTGATTTCGGCATTGCAAAGACAATGGATCATGTGACCAAAGCTACATTAATCGGCACACTGGATTATATTGCACCGGAAGTATTTCATAAACAGGCATATGGCTTTCTGGCAGATGAATACTCTTTGGGTTTGGTTTTGTATTGGGCATTAAATGAAAGAAGAATGCCGTTTGTGGAAATAAAGGATAAGCCTCCTACAGATGAAGAGATACAAAGTGCACAGAAAAGAAGAATGGATGGGGAAGCATTACCCGAACCATTGCATGGGAATACATTATTAAAAAGAGCCGTGCTGAAGGCATGTTCCTTTAACCCGGAGAACAGGTTTCAAACCATCACGGAATTCAAAAGAGCATTACAATTGTGCGAAGGTGATTTTGATATGCCTGAAGAAGATATGCCTACAGAAGAAATCGAAGAAACAACGGAAGACTTTACTTCCTCAGAAACCGTAGGCGTATGGGGACAATCACAATTCATGGATGAAGAACCTGCGGAAGCGCCAAAAGAGGAAGAAGTTGATAATAAATATCACAGATTGCTGGAGATGCTGAAACATTCAGGGGCAGCAGACACGCAGAATGAAATGATGCAGGAAGTATCTGCCTATGATGCATTCCTGATTGGACTTGCGTATACATTCGGGGCAAAAGTAACCTTAACAGACAAAGATATTCAGAAAGCTATAGGACATGACAGAAATGGATGGATGGTTACATTTCATGAAACGGGAAGTGAAGAATACTGTAATTTAAGCAAGAACGAAGAACTTGCCAAAATATGGCTGGAATATGCCGCAGAAAATGGCGAATACAGGGCTATGGCATTGCTGAGCTATATTGCCGAATATGATGAGAATGATCTGCAGAATGCACAATATTGGATGAACAAGGCATATTATCTGCCATCATCTGAGCACAGGGATTATTTGAAGCAGGAGACAGAAAGGCAAAACGAAAAGGCAAATCCAAAATCTGTGGATAAAACAGCAATATTGAATAGGTTTCTGCCGGGAATGCAGGGAAAATATTGCGTAAAACCGGATATGGATAATAAATTGCTGGATCAGGCCGTTAAGATTATGCGGCTGAATCCATCTTATTTAAAATACGGCGGAGAAGAAGATCTGAAAAATCAGGAGATCATCGGTGTATATGTTTCCAAAACAAATGTGTTCGTACCTGCGATCATATCAAGACAAGTGATTATTTTCACTCGGGAAAAGCTGTTCTCAAACCTTTTGTTTTCCAGAACAGTGACGACTGTTTCCCAAAAGACAATACTCGGCGAAATGAAAACATCAAAGCCTCAGAATTCTTATTCGTATTGTGTCACTTACAGAAGTATGTTGCAATTTGAAAATACGGCATTTGATATTCCTTATCCGTTCGGTAAGGGACATTACAGGGATCAGGCAATTCATATGATATATACGCCGGATACCAATTATCCGATAGGATATCTTGCATATTATCATAAACAGGCTGATGGAAATGTACTTTTAAATCTTTTGAAAGAATTATCAAAAACAGAGAAAAAAGATGCCATGAATACAAGCCTGAGAACACAATCATTCCTGCAAGAGACCAAAGATCTGAAGGTTAGTGAGCAAGTAATTACTGACTTTTTTAACAATTTTCAGGGGGATATTTTCAAAGATATTTTCACAAAAAAATGAAAAGAAAGCAGAAAAAAAATACAATTTTTAAAAATTGTCTTTTGTGATAGGTTTGTGAAAATTAGTCCTTGCAAGCGGTTACAATCGGATGTACACTATAAATGCAAGCTTTAAAAAAGCAGTTCATTAGAATAATCGGAGGAAAAGAAAAAATGAACAAATTAAAGAAAATTGCTGCGTCCGCATTGGCGTTAGCACTCCTTGCAGGTTGTGGTTCTTCTTCCACTTCTGCAGCTACATCAGCAGCAGCTTCTGAAGGAAGCGAATCCGTTGCTGAAGAAACAACAACAGAAGAAACATCTGCTGAAGCAAAGACTTACAACGTTGGTGTCGCTATTTATCAGTTTAACGACAACTTCATGACTCTCTATCGTAACGAGATCGAAGCTTACTTCAAGACACTGGAAACAGATACAGTTAAGTACAATGTACAGATCGTTGACGGTGCTAACGACATGGCTAAGCAGTCCGAACAGGTCGACGCTTTCATTACACAGGGTATGGATGTTATTATCCTCAACCTCGTTCAGACATCTTCTGCTGATGCAATCATCGACAAAGTTGTCAGTGCAGGTATCCCGCTCGTTCTGATCAACCGTGAGCCACTGGGTGACAATGGCGATGAATCCTATGCTGGTATCCTCGACAACCCAACAGTTTGCTACGTTGGTGCAGATGCTCGTCAGTCCGGTACATACCAGGGTGAAATCGTTGCTGAACTCCCGGATCATGGTGATATCAATGGCGATGGCAAAGTTTCCTATATCATGATCGAAGGCGACCCGGAGAACCCAGATGCTCAGTATCGTACACAGTTCTCTGTTAAGGCTTTGGAAGATGCTGGAATCACAGTTGAATGCTTGAGCGACCAGGTTGGTAACTGGGATCAGGTTAAAGGTCAGGAAATCTGCGCTAACGCTCTGACTCAGTATGGCGATGCAATCGAAGTAGTATTCTGCAACAACGACGCTATGGCTCTTGGTGCAGCAGCAGCTATCTCTGCAGCAGGCCGTACAGTTGGCGAAGACATCTATCTGTTAGGTGTTGATGCTCTTGATGAATGTGTTGAAATGGTCAACAATGGTGAAATGACAGGTACAGTATTGAACGATGCTAACGGTCAGTCTCACACAGCAGTTGATGTAGCAGTTAAACTCCTCAATGGCGAAGCAATTGAGAACTACTACTGGGTTGACTACGTAAAAGTTACAAAACAATAATCAATCAAGTTTTGGCTATTAGCTAACTACAGGGGGTAAGTACCAAAAACTTACCCTCTTCTAATTTAATGAAAGGGGTTAGAGTTTTATGTCTGAATTTGTTCTTGAAATGAAAAATGTCTATAAAGCCTTCCCTGGTGTCATCGCATTAAACCATGTAAATCTTAAGTTGCGTCCGGGAACAGTTCATGCCTTGATGGGTGAAAACGGTGCCGGAAAATCAACATTGATGAAATGTATGTTCGGTATTTACTCAATGGATGAGGGCGAGATTTATCTTGATGGTGAAAAGGTTGAAATCCATAACCCGATGGATGCTTTGACAAAGGGAATTGCCATGGTTCATCAGGAGTTGCAGCCAATTCCTGAAAGGACAATCGGTGAGAATATTTATCTCGGCCGTTATCCTTTAAAATCCTTTGGCCCGATTAAGGTTGTAGACCATGAAAAACTGTATGAAGATGCAGAGAGAGTTTTAAAAGAAGTTAATATGGATTTTAATCCAAGGACAAAACTGAAGGAACTGAGCGTCTCTCAGATGCAGTCTGTTGAAATCGCAAAAGCCGTATCTGCAAACTGCCGTGTTTTGATTCTGGATGAACCTACATCTTCCTTAACACAGAATGAAGTTGAAGCTTTGTTTGCAATCGTTAATGATTTAAAAGCAAAAGGTGTTGCCATTGTTTATATCTCTCATAAGATGGACGAAATTCTGCGTATCAGTGATGAAGTGACGATCATGAGAGATGGTCAGTATATCGGTACATGGGAAGCAAAAGGCTTAACAACCGATTTCATCATCACAAAGATGGTAGGCCGCGAGCTGACAAACCTGTATCCGACAAGAGAGAATGTTCCGGGTGAAGTTGAATTTGAAGTGGATGACTTTACTTCTATCAATCCGAAGAGCTTCCGTCATTGTTCGTTCAATGTACGCAAGGGTGAGATCCTCGGTGTAGCAGGACTTGTCGGTGCACAAAGAACCGAGCTCATGGAAGGTATCTTCGGTATTCGTTCAAAGACTTCCGGCACAGTAAAACTGAATGGTAAAGAATTGACGATCCGTCAGCCGAAAGATGCCATTGATCATGGTGTTGCTATGCTGACAGAAGACAGACGTGGAAGCGGTATTCTGGGTGTATTATCTATTGCAGATAATATTTCCATTGCATCATTAAATCAGTATGTTGAACATGGATTCCTGCTTAACAATAAAAAGATTGAGGAACTTGTTCAGGAAAATATCAAACAGATGAACACCAAGACACCTTCTTCAAAGACTCCGATTCAATCGCTTTCCGGTGGTAATCAGCAGAAAGTATTAATCGGCAGATGGCTCGCAAACAATCCGGATGTATTGATCCTGGATGAGCCTACAAGAGGTATTGACGTAGGTGCCAAATATGAAATTTACTGTATTATTGCCGACCTTGCCAAACAGGGTAAGAGCATTATCATGATTTCTTCCGAAATGGGAGAACTCATCGGTATGTCTGACCGTATCATGGTTATGTGTGATGGCCGTGTTACCGGCTTCATTGACGGCAAAGATGCAACACAGGAAAATATCATGGAATTGGCTACTCAGTTTGAGTCTTGATGAAAGGGGATAAAAGGAAAATGAAAGACAATAAATTTGTATCATATTTAAAAGATAATCCAATCGTTGTCCTGCTTGTCATTGTATCTTTGATTGTAGGATTTACCACAAAGAACTTCTTCTCATGGGGCAACTTCAACAACCTCGTCAGTAACACTGCTGTACGTTTCATTATCGCACTTGGTGTTTCCGGCTGTTTGATCACAAAGGGTACTGACCTTTCTGCAGGTCGTCAGGTAGGTTTGGCTGCATGCTTAGCAGGTATCCTCTGCCAGCGTGGCGATTATGGTTCACGTTTGTTCCCGAATCTTCCGGAAATGAATATGTGGCTTGTATTACTGATTGTTGTAGTCCTCGGTGCATTAATCGGTTTATTGAATGGTACAATCATTTCCCAGTTAAAGGTTCCGCCATTTATCACAACACTCGGTACACAGACAATCGTTTACGGTGCATGTCTTGTATTGACAGATGCTCAGCCGATCGGTGGATTCCAGAAGGCATATACATCCTTTGTATCCGGCAAATTCGGCAGTAACAATGGTTTCCAGATTCCGTATCTTCTGATTATTGCCGCATTGTTTGGTGCATTCTTCTGGGTTCTCTACAACCAGATGCGTCATGGTAAATATATGTATGCAATCGGTGGTAACGAAGTTGCTGCAGAAGTTTCCGGTGTTAATACAAAGAAAACTTTGATGTTAATCTATATGACAGCCGGTATCATGTATGCCGTTGCAGGCTGGTTATTAGCTGCTAAATCCGGTGGTGCTTCTTCCGGTATGGGTCAGGGCTATGAGCTTGAAGCTATCGCAGGATGTACAATCGGCGGTGTCTCCACAACCGGTGGTATCGGTAAAGTTTCCGGTGTATTGGTCGGTGTCCTCGTATTCGAATTGCTGAAGATCGTTCTCCAGTTCTTAGGTGTCAACCCATACTACAACTTTATCGTTCAGGGTATCGTTATCGTCGTCGCTGTCGCTCTCGATATCAGAAAGAATATCCAGAAGAAATAATGAATTGCTTAAAGGCATGTGGAAACACATGTCTTTTTTTATGAGTACATTGCATTGATCGCGTATATAATATTTGATATAATTAAAATAATATAAATGTTATATGGAGGGGTGAGTGAAAGATCTGATAATTTCAATCAGGAATCATTTGGGTATCAGTCAGGAAGATTTTGCGAAAATGATCGGAACTTCTTTTGCTACTGTAAACAGATGGGAGAATGCTCATTCCATTCCGAATAAAACGGCACAATTACGTATTTACGAAATCTGTAAAGAAAAAAAAATAGATCTTAAACGTCTTATCACAAAGAAAATTGAAAATGCAGTTTCCGTAATAGAAAAGATGCCGGATAAGATGATCCTGTATCATGGTTCGAAAGCTGGAATTCATGGAAGTATACGGCCTATTAGCAGAAAACAATGTGATTTTGGAAGAGGTTTTTATATGGGAACAGATCCATATCAGCCATTGACATTGATCAGCGATTTTGAAGAATCACGATTCTACATTATGAGCCTGAAACCGGCAGGTTTGAAGGTTTTAAAAATCAAACCCGATTTAGAGTGGGCAATGATGGTAGCTTTCAATCGTGGAAAGATGGAAGAAATAAAAGAGACGGATTTGTATAAACACTATGCAGCCATGAATCAGGGATATGATTTGATTATTGGCAATATTGCTGATGACCGAATGTTTTATGTACTGGATAATTTTTTCCTGGGAAATATTACAGACAAAGCTCTTATAAAGAGTTTGTCAGCCCTTCAGTTGGGAGAACAATATGTTGCTGTTAGTGAGAAGGCGTGCAAACATGTTAAGATGGAAAAGGAGATTGAGTTTTCCTATCTGGAAAGGATTTTTCTGAGGGATCTGAGTGAATCCAACCGGGTAAAAGGTGTTACTTTAGCAAATGATATTTGTAGGGATTATCGAAGAGAGGGAAAGTTCTTCGATGAAATGCTACATGATGCAAAGATGAGGTAGGAAAAAATGGATCATATTCAGCTGAAACTTTGTGATATACAGGGACGCTTGTTTGAAAAATCCATTTCATATGCAAGTGAGGATTTTATTCGAACTTTTATGAATTCTGAAGTTGCAGAACATCTGGATTCGCCATTCAACAAGCTTCAGTGGATGGGGGAAGAATATCTTCTGGATGAACTGGCTGATAAGGCACAGATCAGTAAAGATGGGGAAAAATACAACCCTGAAGTACTTTATTGGATCGGATATCTTTATCGCTATTGGGCATGTTCACGCGGAATAAGCAGCAGGAAGATTTATCGTATTGCTCCTGCAAAAACCATGAAGAGAAATTATCTCATGTTTCATACTTTTGATCCGGAACTTGCAATTGATGATTTAATCGAAATGAAAAGACAAAAGAAACATTCGTAATAAAGATGTTATGTAAGAACAATAAAAGCGGATGATCATCCGCTTTTATAAAGATTCGAAAAGTTCCCATTCTTTTATAAACTCTCTGAACCGGGGTAATGCAAATGTAAGATAACCCTGTTTAGGAGAAGATAGAAGCCCTTTTTTAATCAGTCTGTCACGATAGAAAGAGAAAGGTTTTGAATCCATATGACATTGTTCGCGTATTTCTTTTACAGAAGCAATCTCAGTACATTCAGATACAGCAGATAATATTGTTCGATCTTTTTCGGAAAGATCTTTCCACATCATATCGTAAACATACTCAGAAAGATATCTGTCATATTCATCCATGAAATCATCATCAATCTTTCTTTTTTGCCAGAATATATATCCTAATGCTTGGTAGGCAAAGGCATATCCTTTTGTCAGCTTTGCCAGTTTAACGGAAGTTTGTTTATCAATACTGAATATTCTTTTGTAACTTGCAGATACGGTCTGAAGATTCAATGGCTCAAGTGTAACTTTCATGGCTCTGCGAATGAAAGTGATTGTTTTATCCTTTTCAATCTCATAGATATTTTCGTATAAACCGGTCATGAGAAGAAATACAGGAAGTTTTTCGCCTGCAAACATTTGGAATGATTTGGCAAAAATGCGAAGGTCTTCAGAATTTGATATCTCATCTATTGCGATACATACACGCTTTCTTTTTTGTGCAGCAATTTTCAAAAGATGCTCTGTTATTGTTTCTATATCGGAGACTTCTGTCCGGTTATCTTTTTCAACTGAAACACCGAACCCCAAGATAGATGCGTTAAAATGAATTTTTAATTCCTTCTGCAAAGTATTCACTGCATATAATTTCGCAGCTAAGGAATGCAGATAATCACGTGACGAATTCAAACGGATACAAATCCAGTTTGCAGAATCATTTTCCAATGTTTCAATGATTGAGTTGAGAAGTACGGTTTTTCCTGAACCGCGAACACCGGTCAGAATGACAGCTTGATAATTAGGATTATCCTGTTGGAAAATTTGTAAAATTTCATCATTGATCGACATGCGGGAAATATATTCAACCGGTTCTTTTCCAAAAGTTAATATAAATGGATTGGTTTCTTTTTTTTGCATTAAGCCCTCCTTCATAGAAAATATCAAGACTTCTCAAGACTTTAATATTATATCAAGATTTCTCAAGACTTCTCAAGACTTTTATAATTGATCAAGATTTCTCAAGATAATAATCAAAAAGGAATGCAAGCATTCCTTACAGAGATGATTTGTTTGTGACTTTTGTTAAAGCAAGCATAATCATCAGCTTTCCGTATTCCGGTGATAATCCTCCCTGCATATACAGTCTGTATGGGGGAATCACAGGCGCATCTGCACTGAGTTCGATTGTGCTTCCCTGTGTGAAGGCACCGCAT
>CACXCB010000126.1 GCA_902766005.1 uncultured Erysipelotrichaceae bacterium
AGCCTGTTCCGGTTCAGGTGATATGTATATTGTAGCAGATATTTGGGGTGGATGGAAATTTGGCTATAACGTAGAGAATTTGTCCAATAAAACTTTTACTACCATCTCTGATTCTTCTACAGACAAATATGGTACTTTAGTGGTTTTGGCAAAATAGAATCCCTTATTTAGCAACTGTTTTAATTCTGATGCAGATATTGAATGTTTAATTCCTTCATTCTCATTCAATACAGGCGTTAATAATTCCACATCCATATACATTTCTTCATTTTGAGGTATTTCCTTTGCCTTAGATGATTTTATTTTTCCAACACCGACTACCCCATAGCCTTTATGATAATACAGTACATAATCGCCTTTATTAAAGGCTTTTACGCAGTATTTTATATCACCATAAGCACTAACTTTGTGCTTGGACATCATATCCCATATAGCTTTTTCATCGTATGATCTATTGGTATCAAATATAATTCCCTTCATTTCCTTAGGATTAATGTGATAATCATAAGGCTTGGCAAAAAACTCGAAAAATATCTCGCTATTTATTTTATAAAATCTATACGGAATATAATCAATATCAACTCCCTGCTTTTTCCAATACGAAACATTTTCCATCAATTTATAATCTGCCGAACTGCCTACAAGTATCAATTTTTGATGCCTGTTAAATTCTTCCTTACTAAGCGCCTGTTCCAGCCCAAAAGCATCCTTGTGGGCTTCTTGTAAATCAACTTTTTCTTTGTTTTCGTTCTTTAGAAAAGTATTATACATATCACATAAAGCACTATAATTTTTATGACCATAATTTTGGCAATAACGCATAACTTGTAAGGTGACATCCTCTGTCACTGTACTGCGCTTAAGTTCAAAAATAACCAGATTTCCTTTTTTATCCAATGCACATAAATCCGGTTCTTCCTGCATGGCTCTTTCCTGGAAAATAGGCATCAACTGGCCATTCTCAGTGTATAAGTCAGATAAGTATTCTACCAATAAATTTTCTAGATCTTTTTCTTTTCCTCCAACCACTGTTATATCATGGCTTTCCAACATTTCAAGGCTTCCATCATTGTATTTATAAAGCATAATATCACCTCAAAAATTATTAGTAGTAGACTGGGGATAATGGTATAATTTCAATATTTTACTATTATATCTCGCCTATGCAGAACACTTTATACATACTTGCAAATACTTCCCAATAATTGCTGGGTACAGAATGTTCCGAGGCGGAAAATACAACCAAATCAAACTTTTTATACAAAGAAGTATCACTGAAAAAATCCTCAAAATTAACTGTGCTGCACTTATACTTTGCTTTAAAGTCCGAACTCTTTTTCACAAATCCATCCAGATCACGGGCAGTAGAGGTAAAAAACCAAGTGTACTTATAGGAAGTGACATTAGGAAGCTCTTTTTTAATCACGGAAGGATTGGCCCAAGAATTATACAGCTCCCCATTTTCTTGGTCGTGGTGCATATCTACATTGTATATTTCCAATGAAATATTCTGGTTCTGCTTTTTTAAAATCTTTAATACTTCTTCCTGGGAATTGACTCTCATAAATTTGCCTGTTGTTTTCAGGACACGGCCAACAAGATGATAGAGAGAAGCAAAATTTGGGATAAGCCTTAAATCAAAACTGGCATTATAGTTGTTGTAGAAATCAATCCAACTCTTTATAAGATAACGGGAATTGAGGCTTTCTTTGCCTTCAATTTTAGGGAATTTCTCCAGCCCTGTGGGACTGACATAGAACAAAGCATTTTCATCAATCATTAAAATATTCATTTTGAAGTCTCCTTTGTCTATTATGAGTTGACGTCACTACCAACTTTCCACCTATTGATTAAATACATAAAGCCAATTATCGCCTTTATATTCTTCAATATTTTTCAGTATCTTTTTAACCATAGGCTCTTCCAATGTTGGGTACCATGTCATGGCACTGCCAAAACCATATCCCACCAGCTTTGATACCGGAGCCTCCCACTCATGCCTATCTCTTTTGTTACGTGGCAATAATACGCAATTATCAGCTTCAGCCACTACATTAAAACCTGCTTCCATATCATCGCGCATGATAGGCAGTAAATCTCTATAGACGGTAGCCTCTTTATACCACCCAACAACTGAAGCCACTTTTCTATCTGTGGTAGCACACCAAATAACAAGGACATCATCCACTTTATCTGC
>CACXCB010000127.1 GCA_902766005.1 uncultured Erysipelotrichaceae bacterium
ACGATTCCCATCAGGGTTATAAATGTTATGGCGCCAGACAAAGCCCTTTTTTTATCCATGTTCTACTCCACTAATCCCGATTTGTCTGTTCACATTATACCCTAACAAGTCATCAACTTCCATTCTCTCTCTTTTCTTCTTCCTTACAAATATCATCTTGAAAGTAAACCCTGGATAAAAATCTTTTGAAATAACTGATTTTGATTATAATAGTTTTGGTAACAAGGAGTAATTATATGGTTTCACTTTTGATTTCCCTGATTGTTTTGTTTGCCGGTTATATTGTCTATGGAAGACTGACAGAAAAAGTATTTTCACCGGATGAGCGGACCACACCTGCAATTGAAAAGAATGACGGTGTGGATTTCGTACCGATGAAAACATGGAAGTCCTTTCTGATCCAGCTTTTGAATATTGCCGGTACAGGTCCGATCTTCGGAGCATTAATGGGAGCGGTATTCGGTCCAATTGTTTTTCTCTGGATTGTCTTTGGGTCTATTTTAGGCGGTGCAGTGCATGACTATATGAGCGGCATGATCAGCTCACGCCATGACGGTGCTTCCATCGCCGAATTATCCGGCACATATCTTGGCGGATTTGCCAAAACAGGCATGCGCATATTCTCGGTTGTATTGCTGGTTCTTTGCGGAACGGTATTTGTAACCAGTCCTGCAGCATTATTGGACAAACTGACACCTGCATGGATGAGCGGTACATTCTGGGCTGTTGTCATTCTGGTCTACTATCTTCTTGCCACATTGATGCCGATTGATAAGGTTATCGGAAAACTATATCCCGTTTTCGGTGTATTGTTAATCGTCATGGCGTTTGCGGTAATCGGAGGCATTCTGTTTTCAAACGGGCAGTATTTGATTCCGGAAGTAACACTGACAAATCTGCATCCGGACGGAACACCTGTCTGGCCGTTTATGTATATTACGGTTGCCTGCGGGGCAATTTCCGGATTTCATGCCACGCAGTCACCGATGATTGCCAAATGCATCACTTCCGAAAAGGAAGGAAGAACCATCTTCTACGGTGCAATGATTGCCGAAGCTGTTATTGCCCTTGTCTGGGCAGCAGCAGGTGCAGCATTCTACGGATCAACACAGTTATTGAATCAGGCTTTGGCAGGCGGTGCTTCCAATGTCGTATTCGAAATATCTACAGGCGTCCTTGGGACATTCGGGGGTTTCCTTGCCGTTGCAGGCGTTGTGATCTGTCCGATCACATCCGGAGATACGGCTTTCCGCAGTGCCAGACTGATTCTTGCCGAGACATTCCGCCTGGATCAGAAAAAAATCAGAAACCGGCTGGTCATAACGATTCCCCTGCTGATTGCCGGAGGATTTCTGACATGGTTTGCGATTGTCAACCAGAACGGCTTCCAGATTGTCTGGCGTTATTTCTCCTGGAGCAATCAGACACTGGCGATGATTTCCCTCTGGGTGTCAACAGCGTATCTGTTAAAAGTATGCAAATACCGCTACGGATCTTTGCTGACGGCTTTACCGGCTTCTTTCATGACTGCTGTCAGTCTGACCTATATCCTGATGGCAGAAGAAGGCTTCCGTCTGCATCAGACATTGTCGTATATGATTGGTGCTGCAACTTCTGTGATTCTTCTTTGTATTTATCTGATGAAACTGATGCAGAAAAACAAAATGTAAGATGCTTTTGGCACATACATGGTTTCCATGAGAATAAATTATCAAAATGATCTTGACTATGCCCTTGGGGTTCACCTTACAGTATTCATGGGAGGTAATGATCCATGTATATTCATGAACTCAGCAAGCTATCCGGCACAACAAAAAAAGCAATTGAATATTACTGTCAAAAAGGTTTATTGAATCCGGGACTTTCTGAAAACGGCTATCGCGTTTTCTCACATGAAGATGTATCTCAGTTGAAAAAAATATCCCTGCTGAGAAACTTGGGCGTATCCGTTGAAGATATCCGGCAACTGCTAACCGAATATGATGACACCATCTTTCAAAGGCTGATTGCCGAAAGAGAACATCATCTCAGAAAAATGAAAGCACATAATGAACTTCTCAAAGAACTATCTGTTACAAAGGATTGGCAAGCCATATATCAGAAAGCTTCCCTCCTCGAAGCAAAAGAAAGTATTACCGATAGGCTGATCAGGGCTTTCCCGGGTTTTTATGGGAAATATCTGGCTTTGCATTTCGGACGTTTTTTACAGGAACCTGCCCAAACAGATGAACAGAAAAAAGCTTATCAGGAAATATGTGAATATCTTGACGGAATCCATTTTGACATTCCGGAAGAACTAAAATCGTATCTCAATGAAATCGATACAGAAGCCGTTGATGAAATCCTCACCAAAACAAATGAAGCTTTATCAGAATTAACGAAAGATCCCGAAAGTTATCTACAGAAAAACAAAGAAGTCATTGAACAATATTTGGCATACAAACAATCAGAAGAGTACCAAAGCTCCCTTGCCTGCAGACTGATGGATCTTTTGCGTAAATTTCAGCAGGAACAGGGTTATAACGACATCTTCATTCCGGCCATGCAAAGACTCAGTCCGGCCTACAAAACATATCTTCAAAACCTAAAACAAGCAGATCTGTTTTATATAAAACAATATCAATCATCAGCCAGCCAATAAAGAAACAGCAATCTGTTTCTTTTTACATATTTCCCATTTTTCTGCATGCAGAAACCGCAAAAACCATGATGAGAATCCTGTGTATGTCTGCTAAAATAAGAAGTATGAATTTCTGATACGGATTTGATAAAGGAATAAGATATGCAAAATATAAATAGAGTCTTCGCAACGATTATGATCATATGTATGACTGTTTCTGCAGGCTGCAGCACAAATCCAGCTTTGTCAGAGACAAAACAGGATGATATCCCGGCTTCTTTGCAAATCAAACAGGATGCATCCGTCAGTTATCTTGGCCCTGAGGGAACCTATACCGAAGAAGCAACACAGTTTTTCTTTCCATCTGCTTCCGAACTGATGCCGAAGAAGACAGTCCCTGAAGCTATCGCAGATGTGACGGAAGGAAAAGCAGACTATGCAGTCATTCCGCAGGAAAACACCCTCGGCGGTGCTGTCACAAACTATGTTGATGCCCTAATTGCACAAGAAGATATCTATGTCGTCGGTGAAGTCATCCTGCCGATCAGCCAGACTTTAATGGGTATACCCGGTGCAACACTGGATGACATACAGCTTGTCTGCTCGCATGCACAAGGCATTACCCAAAGCAGTGAATGGCGAAAAGAACATCTTCCCGATGCACAAACACAAGAGATGGACAGTACTGCCGCTGCAGCAAGCTATGTAGCCGAACAAGGAGACAAGACAATTGCGGCTGTTGCAGCACCCGGTGCCGCAAAACTGTACGGTCTTACCGTATTAGCTGAAAATGTACAGATTACAATGACCAATAAAACAAGATTTTATGTTCTATCCTCTTCCCCTTTACAGGGAGATAGTCTGACACATGCGGTATTTACGGCAGATTGTGAGGCAAACAGAATTGACGATATCATCGTTGAAATTCATCAAGCAGGCTTAGAGCTTGTCACCATCCATGACAGGCCTGAAGGCAGCAGCCTTGGTACATACCATTACATCATTGAAGTGGAGAATCCATCCGGCATCACCAAGAAACAGCTGGAAACAATTGAGAAAATCGATGAAATACGGTATCTTGGCATCTTTGATGTCATGGAAAAGCAGAATTAGAGGAATTCGAAATGAAAAAAATGATGCATGGTTTATGCATATTCAGTTGTATTTTCATGCTGATCGGATGTACTTCCGACAATGAAAAAAGCACAAGGGATTCTGAAGTCACAGAAGCAGAAACCTCCGCCAATGAAGAGGATCATACTTTGGAAGAAATGACTTTGCAGGTCTGGTCGGATGCAGCGCAAGACAATCAAACTTATACAGATACTTCATCTGAAGACATCCAATTATTTACGGAACTGGTGAATACCCTTTCCTCTCAGAGCGAAGACAGCGATGATATCATCGTCATGGGTGAAGATGCTTTTGAAACCGTTTCCGACGGTGTAATTCATTATGAAGATCACTCCCTTGGTTTTTTATATGACAGCTTTCATTGGAAAAATGAGCTGTATGAAAATGCATGGTATGTTGAATTCATTTCAAAGGACAAGCCTGTAAAAGGATTTCTGTTTCCCGATGGCAGCAAATATATTCCGATCCTGGAAGAATTACTGGAGAATATGCATTACGAAGAACTTCAAGAAGCTTTTTATTCTCCATCATCCTATGCTTGACATACTGTACTTAGACAGGGATTCACCTGTCTTTCAATGAGATATCATAGTGTAATTGAACAGTATTTCTGTTAAAATAGGCAACGGAGAACAGATATATGAAAAGAATATGGAACGGCTGGTTCAAAGAAAGCTTATTTTTATACAGCGTGATTTACACAATTGTAACAATAGTAAACAGTATCTTGTATCTGATGCAGGGTGTACGAAATGATCCAAGCGGCAATTGGCATGAACTGACCCGTGCTGTCATTGTCTTCATCGGTGTTTTGGCATATGAACTGGCAAACAGACTGCCTGTGAAAAATATTATCCTGCGATCCATATTGGTGTACATTCCAACCATGGCATTGGCTTTTGGATTTGTATGGATGAATCAATTTATTGAGCCTCTTGCTAAAAGTGCTTATCAGGATATATTCATCAATTACACCGGCCTCTTTCTCATCGTAAGTGTTGTCGCAATCATTCGCCATTACCGGAAGCACAAAAACAACAATCAGCGATAAGCCTTATCAAACATGCCCATATTTCCAAAGCCTGTATATTTCTACAGGTTTTTCATATTCTTTTTGAACCAATATTTTCCATTTTAGTGTTTATTAAATCACAAAAATGATTTATCATTTTAGTAAAGAAAAAAGGAGAAAAAATAAAATGATTATTTCACCACTTCAGAAGGAAAGACTTCAGTATAGTCCGAAGCTTCCCGGCATGCTGAGACACGGCATCGCTGAAATTTGTGTCAAGGAAGGCGAACCTACACAGAGTGTTGCCGATCAGGAAAAGATCGCTGCCCTCTTCCCTAACACATATGGAAAAAAGGAAATCACATTTGAAAAAGGACAGAATACATCTGCTGCCAAAAAGCAGGTTGTCGGTGTTATCCTCTCCGGCGGTCAGGCACCTGGCGGACACAACGTTGTATGCGGTCTCTATGATGCATTGAAAGCTACAGACAGTGAAAACGTTCTTTATGGCTTTAAGAACGGCCCGAGCGGACTGTTGGATGATGATTATCTGATCTTCGACGATGAATACATCGACCAGTACAGAAACACAGGCGGATTCGACATCATCGGTTCCGGCAGAACAAAGCTCGAGACAGAACAGCAGTTTGCAATAGCAGCTGAAGTCTGCAAAAAGCACGGCATCACAGCGATCGTTATCATCGGCGGTGACGACTCCAATACAAACGCAGGCGTCCTGGCTGAATACTTCGCAGCGAACAACACAGGCGTCCAGGTCATCGG